>CALUSG010000064.1 GCA_944323365.1 Candidatus Gastranaerophilales bacterium | reverse complement strand
ATATAAATAAAATAGAAGAATATGACTACTTGACAGGCAAAAATAGAACATTAAACCGATATAAATCAGCATTTGAGATTTATAAAAATAATAATAATCAAATACCTGATGATAAATGGTTGGAAATCCTTACATCAGAAAACTAATATTATTGTAAGTCTTCAAAAAGTTGAGCAGGATCTAGTTTGAATTGAAGCATATTGGCTGTGTTTCTTCCTCCGTCGCCGCCTTTTCTTTGGACAGTGACACGTCCAATATACAATGAACCTTTAGGACTTATTTTTACATCACCTGAAGAGTAATATTCCAAAGCTTGATTGATGTTTACTAAAATCCATCTGTTTTGGATTTTTTGAGCCACTAATATATTCATTTTTAAATCCGTTTTTAGCAGTTTGCGAGCCTAATAAATTCATGTGTATTTCTTTCAATATATTCAACCAAATTTTGACCGATTGCATAAATTACATTGACAGTCATTGCATTGCCGGCTTGAGATAATAATTTATTATTACTGATTTTTGCAGCTTTTAATATAAATTCTTTTGGAAAACCTTGAAGTAAAAGGGCTTCCTGTCCCGATAACTTGTATAATTTTCTGTTTTTGACATACAAAAGTCCATGCCTGCCCGCTCTTAAAGTAGGACACTTATTTTCATATACTCTTAAATCAGATTGTCTTGTATCTATAACTGTATAATTTTTATCAAGGATTTTTTCTATTTGAACTTTGTCTTTATTGTATTTATTATTCAAATATTTTTTGAAAGTCGGATTATTTATATCCAGTCTATCATTATTCTTTGCAAGTAAAAAATCCTTAAGATTAACATTTGGTAAAAAATCGGGGAAAATAAACGGTTTATAGCACAAATCTTTTCTTATACCAACAAAATAAACTCTTTCTCTTAATTGTGGTACTCCGTAATTTATGCTGTTAAGTACATCATAAAAAACACAATAACCTGCATTATTAAGGAGGTTTAAAATATGTTCCAAAGTTTTTCCACGATCGTGATTAACTAATCCCTTGACATTTTCAAAAATAAAATAAGGAATGTTTTTAATCTTTAAAATTTCAGATAAATGGTAAATAATTTTCCCTCTATCATCCAAAAAACCTTCTCTTTTGCCGACGATAGAGAAAGTTTGGCAAGGAAATCCAGCTATTAATAAATCACAATAAGGAATATCCGTGTAATTAATTTTTGTTAAATCTCCTAAATTATTCTCGCTACCAAAGAATAATTTATATGTAAATTCAGAATCAATGTCAATTTCACTATGAGCTAAACATTTAAAGCCTAATAATTCTAGACCTAATCGTCCAGCTCCTATGCCGGAGCAAAAATCTATAAACTTTAATTCCATAAGCTTTATACCCCTATTTATAATTTTACAATAAAAATATTAAAAATAATAGATTTAAAAAGTTAAGTTTACAGTGCAATTGACAAAAATATAATGTTATGATAGATAATTAAATGTTTTTCAGGAGTTTGTAACAAATTGTTTAAAAAGAACAATAATTATAGCAAATAAAAAATTTACGCATCTTAAATGAGTAAAAGAGGAGTATAGTAGTGCCAGTAAGACAAATTTCTTTTAAAGACTCAAACTTATTAAAACAGACAATGCAGCCCAAAACGGATGTTCAGCCGTCACAAGCGGATGTTCAATCAACACCTCAGGCGAGCGTACAGCAGCAGCCAAAAGATTCATCGAAAAAATTGGCATATGTAAGTGCTGTTGTAGCATTAGCATCGTTAGGTGTGACAGGTGTAGTTGCAGTAAAACACGGTAAATTTTCAAAACAGCTTCAAGACATAACAAAACATACAAACAATTTGGCAGAGGAAACTTCTTCCAAAATAAAACAAGGTATTGATGCACTTAATGACAGAATAACCGGACTTGGTAAATGGCAGGATGGTCAAATAGCAGGAGTAAAAGATGATGTGCTAAGAGCATTGCCGAAATATGAAGCAAAAGGTGCACAGATGAGTGATATCTTGCTTCAGCCGGCATTGATTAACGGAAAAGAAATGCAATTAGCCACTGTTATGCACGGTTATGGTAAATATACTCAAGAACTGGAAAATACGTTAAGAAGTGAATCCACCAAAAGACTTTTTGGCATAGTAAACAGATCTAATATACAACCGAAAGAAAATACGACAATAAGAATACCGACTGCGGAATTCAGAGGATTTACAAGTACAGGCGGTATGTCAATTGTGCCAAAAGAATTACTGTCAAATCTTGCCGGCATGATTAACAACAAACAAAAAGTAAGATTTGTGGTAGATACACCGCTTTATTTGGGTCAAGTTGAAGAAAAGACTTATTATTCATTAGTAAAACGTGTAGACGGTCGTTATGATTACATGAGTTCTTCCGCAAAAAATCCTAAATTAGCAACATTAGAAAAAATTAATACAATTCAAGTTCCAATATACACCGATAAAGGTAAAACAATGGAAACAGTTGATATGTTTATGGCAAAGAATTTGGAGCAAGAAATTGAGTTTGATTTGTTAAAACCATGGTTGCGTAAGGATTTGAGCGAACAAATTGATAAGGCTGTAGAAAAAGGCGAAACTTTCCAAATAGACGACAGGCTTAAAATAGATTACAAAGATGTAAAAATATTAAAGAACCCGAAAAATCCTGAAGAAGGCTATGAAACAGTTAAAAAGCCGATAGCATTAGTGTCTTATGATACAGTATTTTATAAAAACGATAAATTCAGGATGGACGGCCCTTCAGTAAATGATACAGCTAAAAATATTTATAACAACTTAACGCATGAAGCGGGCGAAACCGAAAGGTTTATGTACTTTGACAAATATTTTTATGAATCATTGGTAAAAGGAGCAGAAACATCAAACGAAAATCTGACAGCAGATTTAATAATAGGTAATGACTGGCAGACCGGCGGAATTAGTGCAATGATGAAATTATTAACAACAGCAAGAAAATATTTCGGAATGGATCCAAAAGTTGCCGATAAACTATATAATACACCGGTTATGACAATATTGCATAATGCGGAATTGGCCGGCAGCATAAGCCACAGCCAGCCAAAACTGTTGAATATATTGTTTGGTGAACATTCATCAGTTATTGCAAGAAATGCATATATGCCTCAAGGTTCAAATTTACCTGCAGATGAACTTAACGGGTTATTACATGGCCATAATTTTAATCCTCAGACAATGGCAGCAGTTTATTCGGACGTACTGGTTCCTGTTTCAAAAGGATATGGACATGAAATAGCGTCTTATGGAAATTACGGTCATGCAAATCATGATATATTTAAAATGCGAGCCAGGGAATTTGAATTTGGGAATTTAGATTATCTTAAAATTATAGCGTCTAAAAATAACCTTGACCCGAATTTGGTTACAGCCGTGAATTATGCATACAGACCTGTTGCAAATGGCTGCGACAGAGTAAATAATGTTTTGAATGACGAAAAAGCAAGAAGCATAGAAGAAGCTTTAGGCTTGGAAAAGAATTCAATAAAAGTTTATGACGGCTCAGAATCAGTTATAGACTGGCATAATCATAATAAAGAGGTTAACTTAAACAAGATAAAATCAGACATAGACCTTGCAAGAACAGGTAAAGAAAATTCGATGAACATAGAGCTTCCTGAAATGACTGATTTGTCAGGTGTAAATAAGGATACAATGGTAATCTCTAATTCAGGCAGAATAACAAATCAAAAAGGTTTGGACATATTTGCCGGAGCAATAGAAGAATTTTTATCAAGACATAAAGGTGAGAAAAATCTACCGGTATTTTATATCCAGGGAGTAGGCTCACGTAATTTAATAGACCAGCTGCTTAGCAAAAAAATTGACATAGCCCGCAAATATGGTCAGGAAGCTGCAAACAGAATCGTATTTGCAAGGTTATTCTCAGAGCCGGGCAGATTTGACAGTGCTAAATTAATATCAGATTTTATAGCAATGCCGAGCTGGTTTGAGCCAAGAGGATTAGCACATATAGAAGCCGCAGCAACAAGCGGAGCTATACCTATTCCAAATAAATCAGGCGGTTTAACCGAAGGTTTGACAGACGGTGTTAATGCTATATTCTCAGAATTTAGACCTAATTTGGGTTCAGATTATCAAGATGCATTGCAGTATAACCAAAAAGCATTTGCGGACGCTATTGATAAAGCATATAACATATTTAATGACAAACAAAAATTTGCGGATATGATTGATAAATCATATAAAAATGATAACAGCTGGCTTAAAGATAAAGGGGCGGCCTGGCAGTATGCTAAAACACTGGTTGACCTTAATGTATTAAAACCTGAGGTTTTAACAGCATAGTTAACTTTTATCACATTTTTAAACAAGATGTATATTAATACATCTTGTTTTTTGTATAATGGATGAAAAAAGGGTTAATATGGAAAGATTTTTTGGAATTTTCGGGATAATATTTATATTTTTGATAGCATTTATGATGTCAAATAACCGTAAAGCAATAAATTATAAAACAATAGGAACAGGATTTTTATTACAAATACTATTAGCAGTATTTGTGTTTAAAGTGCCGCTGGGGCAAAAACTTTTTATGGCAATAGGGCTGTTTATACAGAAGATATTAGTATTTGCGAAAGAAGGCGGTCAATTTGTATTTGGCGGGTTAATGGATACAAAATGGGAGCTTGCAAACGGCGGACAGATTTTTGCATTACAGTTAATCAGTTCAATAATTTTTATGATGATACTGGTAAATATTTTGTATTACTACGGCATAATGCAGCGGCTGGTAGCAGTTTTAGGTAAGGGAATGAATAAAATCATGTCCGTATCCGGAGCAGAAGCCTTATCAAATGTAGCGAGTGCATTTGTCGGACAAATAGTGGCACAAATAATGATAAGACCGTATTTGGCTAAATTAACCCGTTCAGAGCTTTTAGCGTCAATGGCCGGCAGCATGGCTTGTATATCAGGTGCAATAATGCCAATATATATAGGCATGGGAATACCTGCAGAATATTTATTAGCCTCATCAGTAATGGCAGCCCCCGGAGCATTGGTTATATCAAAGATTGTTTATCCGGAAGTAAATACGCCTGAAACGAGCGAAGATTTTGAATTTAAATACAGTAAACGCCGCCGTACACATGCAAACGTGTTTGATGCTATTTCCGCAGGAGCGTCAGAGGGCATGAAAGTAGCAATAAATGTATCGGCCATGATACTTGCACTTGTTGCATTAGTAGCGTTAATAGATTGGTTTTTAGGCGGATTTGGCGGGTTAATAGTAAAATATTTACATATAAACACATTCATAGGTATGGATTTGGCTCATTTATCACTAAAAATGATATTAGGAAAAATATTTGCTATATTTGCGTTTTTAATGGGAGTTCCAATAAGTGAGGCAACGACTGTCGGAAGCCTTATGGGTACAAAACTTGTATTGAATGAAATGGTAGCATACGTGGATTTGACACATATAGCAAAAGAATTATCGGAAAAAAGCTTTTTGATAGCAAGTTTTGCGTTATGCAGTTTCGGGAACTTCGGGTCAATAGCAATACAGCTTGGCGGAATAGGCGAACTGGCACCAAATCAGCGAAAAAACCTTGCAAGGCTCGGGTTAAGAGCTCTTATTTGCGGAACACTTACGTGTTACATGTCCGCAGCAATTGCAGGAATATTATTTTAGTTTTTATATTATAATAAAGTTATGGATTATTTAAAAAACGAATTTGACATAATAGTAGTCGGTGCAGGACATGCCGGATGCGAAGCCGCAATATCAGCGGCAAGGCTTGGCTGCAAGGTATTATTATGTACGTTAAACCTGGATAATATAGCGTTAATGCCATGTAATCCTGCAATAGGCGGCCCTGCTAAATCAACTTTGGTAAGAGAAATAGATGCACTCGGCGGAGTTATGGCAGAAGCGGCTGATGCCACATATATTCAAATGAAGATGCTTAATTGCTCAAAAGGCCCTGCTGTCAGGGCTTTGCGTGCTCAATCAGATAAAAAAGAATATATGGCTTATATGAGAAATATTCTTGAAAATACAGAAAATATATATTTAAAGCAATGCTGTATAACGGAAATTTTGGTAAAAGACGGGAAAATAACCGGTGCAATAGACGAATACGGAATAGAATATAAATCCGGGGCAATAATTTTAACAACCGGAACATCGTTGGAAGGTAAGATTTGGGTAGGTTTAAAATCATACAGTGCAGGGCGTTTGGGAGAAAAAGCCGCAATAGGATTAAGTGAGAGTTTAAATAAAAACGGAATAGAAACCAAAAAACTTAAAACAGGAACCCCGTCACGTGTAGATAAACGTACAATAGATTATTCCAAAATGACAATACAGCCGGGCGACGATGAACTGAATTTTTATTCGTTCAAGCCTAATAGGCCAATCAGACCGCAATATCCGTGTTATTTAACAAGAACGAATGAAAGAACACACGAAATTATAAGAAAAAACCTTGATAAATCACCGATGTATCAAGGCTTAATCCACGGGGTCGGACCAAGATACTGTCCGTCAATTGAAGATAAAATAGTCAGATTTTCTGAAAATCCGTCACATCATATATTTATAGAACCTGAAGGGTTAAATACGTATGAGGTGTATATACAGGGATTTTCGAGCAGTTTGCCGGCAGATGTTCAAATAGAAATGTTGAGGACATTACCGGGTTTAGAAAAGGCTCATGTTATAAAACCGGCTTATGCAGTTGAATACGACTATGTGCCTGCAGTGCAGACTACACATTCATTAATGGCGAAAAAGGTAAAAGGATTATTTTTTGCGGGTCAGATAAACGGAACAAGCGGTTACGAAGAGGCAGCAGCTCAAGGTTTGATAGCCGGAATTAATACGGTGAATTATTTGAACGGGGCTGAAATGCTTGAATTATCAAGAAGTTCGTCTTATATCGGTACATTAATAGATGATTTGGTAACAAAAGATATTGATGAACCGTATAGAATGCTTACATCACGTTCTGAATACAGACTTTTGTTAAGACAGGATAATGCGGATGCAAGACTCACCGAAATAGGACATAAAATTGGGCTTATTGATGACGTTCAGTATAAAATATTCAAGGAAAAACAGGATTTAATTGAAGAGGAATTCAAAAGGCTTCAGGAAACAAAATTATCACCGACAGATGATGTAAACTCAATACTTGCAAAATATGGCGAAAGTATTGACAGAGGTGTAAGGCTGGCAGAATTGTTAAAACGGCCGAACATTAATTATAAAATTTTAAAAGAACTTGGTGCCGCAGCTAACAGTATTACACGTGATGTATATGAGCAGGTGGAAATTTTAATAAAATACGATGGATATTTAAAACGTCAGCAATATCAGGTTGAACAGGGAGCAAAGCTTGAAAAATACAAGATTCCGGCAGATATTGATTACAGTAAAATAAGTCACATATCCGCAGAAACAAGAGATAAGCTTGAGAAAATCAGGCCGAAAGATTTGGCACAGGCATCAAGGATAGGTGGTGTAAAACCTGTTGATATATCTATTTTGATGATATTATTGCAAAGACATACAATTTAGCAAAAAATTTTTTTTTTGTATTTTAAGTTAGTATGTTTTTAACTCAAGTTACCCCAATAGCATTTAAGTCAATATATTTAAACGATAAAGAAAAGAAGGCGGCACAGCGGAATTTAGATACCTTGAATAAAAGAGATTCCCAAACAGCCCGAGATAATCTGTTGAAAATTTTTGACAGACATATAAAAAGAGAAGTCGAGTATAGATATTCATGTTCTTTGCAAAAAGATGATTATTTGCAATCATATTATTTGGCATTATTTGATGCGATATCTCAAAAATTGCCTTTAGATAAGATAATTCGCATTGTAAATAAACCGGATATAGATTCTAATATAGTTTATCATCAATTTTCACAGGAAATTCCATTGTCGAATAATATGACAGAAAGACTTACAGATGAAAATTTGCCTAAATGTATGTCTTTTCCAAATAATGCACGAGTTCAATATTACGAAGATAAATTAGATGAAGTTTGTCAAAATTTGCGTCCGGCAGAACAAGAGGCATTATTGACAAAAATTCACAGCAAAAAAAATACAGATCGGGATAACCGTCTTGGAAGGATTGCTGTTTCCAAGATTAAAAAAGAAAATAATATTTTGCCTGAAAACTATCATATATCAGCTCAAATGTTAAAAGATATGCTATGGTCAGACAAAGATAAAGATGAAATAATTTCTTTTTTGGTAAATTATCCTTCTATGTTATATTTGACACCGGAAGATATTTTGAACCGTACGGCTGAAAATTCTAAAAATTTAAACATTTCAAAAGAAAAATTTATTAAAGTTACGGCAAAAAATCCTGTATTACTTTGTTTAACTCCCGAGAATATTAAAGAAAAAAAAGAAGGTCTGTCAAAGATATTCAAAACAGATGATATAGGTGCGATTTTTTTAAAAGACCCTCATATAATTACGTATGATATCGAAAATCTTAAATCGACAATAACTCAATTGTCAGAAATAATGGGAGTTAGTGAAAATGATATAATTAAGTTAATAACAAAATCACCGACTATATTGCATTATAATTTAGAAACATTAGATAATAAAATTAATGAATTTGCAAAAGAGCTTAATGTGTCACGTCAAGAAATAATAAAGATAGCTAAAGATTTGCCTCAAATTCTTAATTATTCAGTAAAAACCTTAAGCGGGAATATCAAAACCGTTACACAAGCATTAGATTCGCAGCCTGAAAATTATGTGTCAGCCGGAATAAGACGTCCGACAATATTATGCATGAAGCCCGAAAAATTAATCAACAATATAACAAATTTGGCCGCAGGTTTTGGTATTACAAAAGAAGAAATGGCTCAAATTGCCTTAAAGCAGCCTGCTTTATTTTATATGCCGCCTGAGAGTCTGTTTGACAATATAAATAAATCAATTGAACTTTTGCAAGATGATGATTTTAAAGCAAAAGCGTTAAAAAATACTTCATTAATGCTTTTAAAACCTGAAACTATTTATAAAAAAAGAAGTTTATATAATTATTGCAGAATTCTTTCAAATAAGCCTGTAAATTCAGTGATTAGGATTAATAATGACGAGTATTTCTTTTGTGAAATGTTGAGAATTTTGATAAACAAAAAAAATTCAGATAAAATTTTACAAGCAAAAAACAGTAAAGCTTCCATTGTAAAATACATACAGGAACATTCTAACGGTAATTATAATTTTGAAATACCCGATGACAAATATACGGCCGATAAATTAATAGAGTTTACAAAAGAATTTTGTCAGTCTAATTTTGGAAAACAAATAATAAAGCTGGAAAAATATGAATATAACCCCAATTAATAACAGAATAAATTTTTGTGCAATAGTACTAAACCAAACAGAACGAGAAAAAGCACAAAGTACAATTGCAAAGCTTCAAACAGAGCCGGGTTATGAACAGGCAGGCAAAAACAACTTGCTGCAAATTTTTGACAGACATATAAAAAAAGAGGTGGAAACCAGGTACGGACTGGCACGAGAAAAAGAGGATTATTATCAAACATACTACACGGCTTTGTTTGAAGCGATATCTGATAATAAGTCATTAGATGATATATTAAAAGAGGTCAATAAACCGAATGTTAAAGAAAATATAATTTATTCAAAGTATTTTCCCGAGTGTCCGTTATCAAAGTCAAAAATGGAAAACTTAACAGTTAATGATTTACCCGTAGCCATTTCATCGCCTTCACAGGAAACAGTGCTGCAATTTCAGGATAAATTAAGAGATGTCAGCAAAAATTTAAAACAAAAAGAGCAGGAAGTACTGCAAAATAAAGCCGCAAATGTAAAATTAACTTCAAGCGAAAGGCGTGTTTTAAAAAAAGCTATAGCAAAAATCCAACAAAAAAATAATGTTTTACCGCAGGATTTTACTGAGAAAGCACAATATTTTCAAGAGCAGCTGTGGAAAGATAAAAATATTGAAGAAATAATTCAACTTTTAATAAAACATCCTGAGTTAATGGCAATATCAAAAGAAAAAATAGAATATAATGCGGATAAAATGTTTAAGGTGATAGAATTACCGCAAGAAGATTTTACCAGGATTTTGTTTAAACATCCGGGCTTAATATATTGTTTGCCCGAAACAATTGAAAAAAATATTCAAACAAATATTGAAAGATTCAAAATAACAAAAGAACAATATGTAAAAGCATCAAAGAACAATCCGGCAATACTTACTCAATCAGCGGAAACTTTATATCAAAACGTAGAAAACGGTGCAAAAGTATTTAATATTCCTTTAGAAGATTATCTGAAAGTGTGTCTTAAAGCTCAAATGCTATTTTCAATTCCGGGTGAAAATATGTCAGAAAGAATAGATATGATTTCAAATATTTTGAATATTTCAAGAGAAAGTGTGATTAAAAGCGGAATTTTATTGCCGCAGGTATTATGTCTGTCAGGTGATGCAATTAAATCCAGTGCCCAAAACTTGTCCGAAATATTAAAAATCGAAGACGCAGGCAAGTTATTTGTGAGTGCCCCGCAGCTATTTGCCCGTTCTCCTGAAAGTTTGAAGGAAAATATAAAGAAATTGTCAGAATTATTTGACCTCAGTTATGATGAAACAATTAAAATGATAAAAAAATCTCCAAAGGTATTAAGTTTTAATGTGGAATCATTAAATAACAAGATTAACAGTTTTGCAGAAGTATTGAATATACCTAGAAAAGATATTGAAAAAGCTTGTAAAAGACATATTGTAATACTGAATTTTAAGGCTGAAACCATAAACCGTAATGTAGAAACAACAGCAAATGAACTTGCTTTGTCAAAGGATGAATATGTAAAGTCATGTTTGTCTATGCCGTCTTTATTATATTTAAATCCGCAAAAAATAATAGACAATATTAAAGCTTTGGCTGCAGGTTTTGAAATTACAAAAGAAGAAATGGCTAAAATTGCTTTAGTGCAACCTTCAGTTTTTTATACAAATTATAAAATCTTATTCGATAATCTTGATAGAGCATCAGAATTATTAGGCGATAAAGATTATAGGTTAAAAGCACTAAAAAACCCCAGATTAATGTGTTCAAAACCTGAAACTATCAAACATAAATCTGCTCTGCAAAACTATTTTAAATCGCTTATAGGCATTCCAACCGGCAGTATAGCTCTATCGTCAAATAGCGATGAATATTTGTTTTGCGAAATGATTAGAGTTCTTATTAATAAAAATAATAACTGTAAAATAGTTAAATTTTTACCCAAAACAGCAAAAAATACTTTGATAGATATTATAAAATCTAATCCTGACGGTAATTATAATTTTGAAATACCTGATGACAAATATGCGGCAGATAAATTAATAGATTTTACAAAAGATTTTTGTAATGAAAACTTTGGAAAACAAATAATCAAAATGACAAAATATGAAGATAACACAAATTAACAACAGAATAAATTTTACTGCTATAAGTCTTAATAAAAAGGAACATCAACAAGCCGAAGACACTATAGCACAAATGCAAATAAATCCGGCATATGAATCAAATGCCAAAAATGTTTTGCTGCAAATTTTTGATAAACATATAAAAAAAGAAGCATCATTAAAAGCCAAAAAGGTTTTTGGTTTTACAGACGTGTTACAAGACATGTATCTTATATTTTTTAAAAGTCTTGAGCAAAACAAAAACAACCCTTATGCGATAAATTATATAATAGATGATATAAATAATTTTAGGCC
Organism: Candidatus Gastranaerophilales bacterium; assembly: GCA_944323365.1. GTDB lineage: Bacteria > Cyanobacteriota > Vampirovibrionia > Gastranaerophilales > Gastranaerophilaceae > SIG32. Next base: position 12,359 of record CALUSG010000064.1, on the reverse strand, counting down.
CAAAGAGCCTCTTCCGCAGTTTAATTTTAAAGAAATAGTCGTTGCAGATAAAAACAAAGATTTGTTTTGGAATAATGTAGTGGAGGATAATCTGCCAAAATCCGCAAGTGTAATGTCCAAAGAAGAGAAAAAGGAATATTTGGAAAAGTTTAATGCTTTGAAAAAGAAAACATATTTGACATCAAAACAAAAAGCAGCAATAGAATTAAAGGTAAAAGGTTTATCATATAAAGAAATTGCAGAACTCACTAATTGCAATCAAACAAATGCGGCTAAAAATACAAAAATTGCACTGGTGAAAATGCAGGTTCGAAATAATACTCTGCCGCCTGAATATGATAAAAGAGTAGAAGAAATAATAGAAATTTTAAAGCCGAATGTATCTGCCAATAAGATAAAAAAAGAATTGATAAATAACCCCCGGCTAATGGTAAACGATTTAAACAAAATTTTGCAGAATGCGGTTATAATTTCAACGGAATTAGGAATAGAACCTGAAAAATTTATAACATCCTGCATGAATCGAACTTATGTTTTTGATATGACACCAACGATGGTTATTTCTAACATAACAAAGGCCGGTGAAGGTTTAAATATTCCTCGGGAAAATTATTTGAAAGCTGCATTGACTGCACCTCAATTGTTTTCAGCAAGTCCTGACACAATTATCTCAAATGTTGAAAATATTTCCAATAGTTTAAATATACCAACACCGCAATATATACAAGCAGCTTTGAAAGTTCCGTATTTGTTCGCTCAAACCCCTAATTGTGTTATAAATAATGTCGAAAATTCTTCGAAAGTATTAAAAATTAATACGGAAGAATATTGTAAGTTAGCACTGAATTCTCCGGCATTATTCTATGTGAAAGTAACTCCCGAAAAGATTAAGAATTCGGCAGGTGCACTAAAATTAACGGATGATGAATTTATAAAGCTTGTAAGATGGCAGCCTACATTAATATTAGTTACTAAAGAATTTTTAGTTGAACAATTTTTTCAAAAGGCTGCAGCATTTGATGTTACGGAAGAACAATTTAGAAAATGCATAAAAATGGAACCGTCATTGCTGCCTCGAAAATTAGACGGTTTGCTGGAAAATCGTGCAAATTTTTGCAAATTGTTTAAAATAACAAAAGATGAATATAAAAAAATATTCTTAAAAACCCCGAGCCTAATTACGCATATCCCGGAAAATATTTATGAGAAAACTCAAGAAGGTGCAAAAATATTTAATTTAACATTTGATGAGTATAAAAAAATATCATTAAAATGCCCGGGAATACTCTGTCGTGACCCGAAAACACTGTACAATAACACTGAAAAAACAGCAGAATTACTGAATATTGACTTGGATGAGTATATGCCGGTAGCAATAAAATACCCGCTGTTAATTAATATGAGCCCTGAGAAAATATTAGATAATGTTAACGAAAATGTTAGAATATTTAACAAGCCAAAAGAAGAAATAGTAAAATTATGTCTAAAACAGCCGCAAAGATTTCTGCTGAAACCTGAAACAGTAAAACGAAAATATGATATAGCTGAATTTAACAGAGCAGTCCGTAAAATTAACCGTACACACGAAAGAAACAGCCTTGATACACTCAGTGATGAAACTTTGTATTTAAAAATCTTAAATGATTTAATAGGTAAAAACTATGATAGTACAGTTTCTTACAACTCACCAAAATCTGAAACCGATAAATTTATAAAAAAACACGCAAAAGATACAATTAAGCTTGAAATACCAAATATGGCAGCAACAGAAGGATTTGTAAATACAATGAGCGAATACTCCAAAAAAATCGCAGGTAAAAACATATTTGAGTTCATTATTGTCTAATAAAAAAATTGCTACCTTTCAGGGTAGCAATTTTAAGAAAAACTTTTACAGATTAAATTGAAAATAATTCGGGATTTAATTCTAAATCAAGAGAATCATCATCAATAACTTCAATTTTAATGCTGTCTTCCACTTTATTGACAATTGGAGCGGGTTTAGAAACAGCAGGTTTAGGTTTGGTCGCATTAATCATAGCCGGATCAGGATTTGCTTTTAATCTGTTATAGTCAGACATAATTTTAGCAATAAATCTTTTTGTTTCGGCATAAGGCGGAACCTTGTTATTATATCTTTTAACGTTACCCGGTCCGGCATTATAAGCCGCCAGTGCAAGCTCCATAGACCCGAACATTTTATACATATTTTTATAATACATAATACCGCCCCGGATATTATCATTTAAAGAATAGGCGTTAAGCCCCATTCTTTTAGCTGTTGAAGGCATTAACTGAAATACTCCGACAGCTCCGTGAGCACTGCGAGCTTCGTGTCTGAATCCTGATTCAGCTCTTGCAATACTTAAGGCAATTGCAGGGTCTACACCCATTTCAATAGAATGTTTTACTATTGTTGCCTTGATAGTGTTTACGTCTGCCGCTTGTACCTGTGCACATAACAATGACACTAATGCAATAGTGAATAGTAATAACTTTTTCAAAATAATTAATCCTCTAGTTGTAAATTGAAATCCGCCAAGCCTCCTTCAAACGGTTGTGATTGTTTAAATTATAACTTTTTGGAATAATGTTTATATAAACATAGTATTACAAAAATTTTAAATTTCAAGTCATATGAAAAAAATTAAAAATCAATAATGGCTAAAAAGCGGATTAGATAAGGCTTGCAGCTGCTTAACAATTGTGTTATAAAAATGTATTTGCAATAAAAATATTTATGATAAAATAGAAAAAAAGAGGTAAAAATGGAAAATAAAAAATTAGCAACAATCGGAGTATTTGGCGGATCAGGTTTTTACAAGTTTTTAGAAGACATAGAAGAGATAAAGGTAGAAACGCCATACGGGATGCCGAGTGATAATATATTTTTAGGTAAGATAGGAACGCACAACGTGGCCTTTATGCCGAGACACGGCAGAAATCATACGATATTGCCGCATTTAATCAATTATAGAGCAAACGTATGGGCAATGAAAGCAATCGGATGTGAGCGGGTAATATCTCCTTGTGCTGCCGGCAGTTTGCAAAAAGAAGTAAAGCCGGGAGATTTTGTAATATGTGATCAGTTTGTGGATTGGACAGACGGCAGAAAATCGACATTTTTTGAAGGTCCGATAGTAACGCATCCGTCGGCAGCGGATCCATATTGTCCTGAATTAAGGAAGCTGGCTATTGAGCAGGGTAAAAAATTAGGAATAAATATCCATGAAACAGGTACAGTTGTTGTAATAAACGGGCCGAGATTTTCAACAAAAGCAGAATCAAAATTCTTTACAAATCAGGGCTGGCAGGTAATTAATATGTCAGCATTTCCTGAAGCTTATTTGGTAAAAGAGCTTGATATGTGTCCGTTAAATATTTCATTGATAACGGATTACGATGCAGGATTAGTAGGCGATGTACCGCCGGTATCACACCATGAGGTTATTGAAGTATTTAATAATAATGTAAATAATTTAAAATCATTACTATTTAATATGATAGAAAACATACCGCACGAAAGAAAGAATTGTGAATGTGCATTAACAAAACAGCACTCACAATTATAAGGATGGTAAAATATGCACGGAATTCTATATGGTGTAAATAATATATTTAACTTATATTTTTTTCTGATAATATTGAGGATATTTTTAAGCTGGATACCCAGTATAAGATGGGAAAATCAGCCTTGGAAAGTTATTAGAGAAATAACCGACATATATTTGGATATATTCAGAAGATTTATACCACCGTTAGGCGGGCTGGATTTTTCACCGATAGTAGCCTTAATAGTATTACAAATAATTCAGCATATAGTAATATATTTATTAGCAGGATTGGTTGTATGAAAATTGTAATTTTTGGAGCAACGGAAATTGGTTGTTTACTGGCAACAGAATTTTTTGAAGACCATGATATAACAATAATAGACCGTGAAGAGAATCGTACGGATGAATTTAACAAGCTTGATATAAGCTTTGTACAGGGGAATGCATCGGATATAGTTGCGTTAAAAAAGGCTGATATACAGAATGCGGATGTTTTTATAGCTTGTACGGCTGTAGATGAGGCGAATATAGTAGCGTGTCTTTCAGCGAAAAAGATGAGCGGAGTCAGGACGATTTGTTTTGTAAGCAAGGAAGAATATAAAAACGCCTTGAGTATGGAGAAAAACGGCGAATATTTATGTGACTTTTTTATAGATTACATAATATGGCCTGAGGAGCTGTTAACGCAGGATATTTTCAGGATAGTAACAGTAGCCCACGCACTTGATGTGGAGAATTTTGCGGATGGTAAATCAAGACTATTGGAGTATCGTGTAAGACCCGGACTTTCAATAGTAAATAAAAAGATAAAAGACATAGGCTTTACAAAAGACACGGTAATAGTAGGTGTAACAAGGGATTGTCAGTTGTTTATACCGAACGGGGAAACCGAGATATTAGAAGATGACAAATTAATTTTTATGGGAACCCCGCATGCATTAGATATTTTGGCCGGAACATTTTTCCACGAAAAAGAACAGGTAAAATCTGCAGCAATCATAGGCGGCGGAAATGTCGGTGCAATGCTTGCAAAAAGCCTTGATGATTTGAAAATTAAAACCAAAATCATAGAAAAAGATTACGAAAGATGTCAGTACCTGGCAAAAACACTTGAACGTACTTTGGTTATTCACGCTGACGGCACAAATTTGAAAATTTTGGACGAAGAAGAAATAGGCTCAAGCGACGTTGTAATAAGTGTTACAAATAATGACGAAAGAAACCTGCTTTGTTCTCTGTTATGCAAACAACTTGGAGTAAAACGAGTTATAGCGAGGGTAGCAAAGGTTTTAAATATACCTTTGTTTGAAAAAGTAGGAATAGACGTAGCCATTTCACCAAAGAATTCGGCAATAAATGAAGTCAAAAACGATTTGGAAGAAAACAATGTAGATATACTTGCAACGGTAGAGCAAGGTCAGGGCGAAGTATTGGAGATTTTGGTAAAAGAAGAATTTAACAATAAAAAGCTAATGGAGTTTAAGTTTCCGAGTAATGCCATAATAGGAACCATACAGCGGAAAAATGGCGTAATAATCCCAAAAGGAGATACAGAACTTAAGACAAATGATGTTTTAATAACATTTACAATGGCAGATGATGCAGAAAAAATTAAGGAATTTTTCAAGGTAGGATAATGCGGTTAAATTATTTATTTTATGCAATAGGGCTGGTTGTAAAATATGTTGGGATAATGCTGTTGGTACCAATAACAGTAGCGTTGTACTATATGGATTTAAGCTCAATAATGCCGTTTTTAATCCCCGGAATAATCTCGATAATATTGGGAAGCGGAATAAAAAGACTATCAAATAATATAGAGAACCTGAACGACATAAGAAAATCCGAGGCATTATTTATAGTGGCATTTTCCTGGGTATTATTCGGTATAATCGCATCGGTGCCGTTTATGTTTTACGGTATAAATCCGATAGATTCGTTATTTGAGTCAGTATCCGGAATAACAACAACAGGAGCGACAATATTAACAAGATATGATTATCCGAAAACAATGTTTTTTTGGCGTTCATTTACTCAATGGTTAGGCGGAATGGGGATAATAGTATTATTCGTAGCGGTACTGCCGCAGTTTGCGGTAGCGGGTCGTCAAATGTTTTTTGCGGAAGCTCCCGGACCGGTAGAAGAAAAATTATCACCAAGGATAAGAAATACAGCCTCCGCCTTGTGGGGAATATATTTCGGGTTAACTGTATTGGCCGCAATATTATTATCAGTTGCCGGTATGCCAAAATTTGATGCCATATGTAATGCAATGTCTACACTTGCTGCCGGCGGATTTTCACCTAATGAATACAGTACGATGGGCTATCATTCAAATTTAATAACCTGGATTGTTACTATATTTATGTTTGTGGCCGGAATAAGCTTTATACTGCAATTAAGGGCTATTAAACAAAAAAATCCATTGACTTTTTTCAAAAGCGAAGAATTCAGAGTTTACACATATATTGCTGTAATATTGTCGTGTTTAGTATCGTTGGCATTGTATATTAAAGACGGGTATGGAATATTTGATGCTTTCACAGCGGGGATTTATCAAGTAATAAGTATTATGACTTCAACAGGAAGTGCGAATGTTGACTTTGCAAGTTGGAGTTTTAGTGCAAAACTTATATTATTCATAGCATTTTTTACCGGTTCTTGTGCAGGGTCAGCCGGCGGCGGTATAAAAATAACAAGGTGGATTTTAGTGTTTAAATCGATGAAAACTGAGATTTTTAGAATATTGCACCCAAATGTGGTTACAAATATAAAAGTTGATAATACAATTGTTCAGCCTGATGTAATAAGACAAATTGTGGTTTTTGTATTTTTTTACTTTTTTATATTTGTAATAAGTTCATTACTGGTTTCATTAATAGAACAAAATTTAGTAATAGGTATAACCGGCTCAATAACTACCTTAGGTGATAGCGGACCAGGATTCGGGGCTATCGGGCCAATGGGAAATTTTAGCGGATTGCATATTTTAACTAAAATTATATTTATCGTAAATATGCTTGTCGGACGTTTAGAATTAATACCGTTTTTAGTGCTTTTCCAGCGTGATTTTTGGAATATTAAGCAAAATTAATTTAATTAAATGATTAAAATGAACAAAATATATGCTTAAATCGTTATATAAATAAAGGATAGCATATTGCGGTTTAACATAAGAAATTTCATAATGATTTTTATGTCATTAACCCTGATGACAAACATTTCAGCGTTCGCAATAGAAGAGATAACAATAAAGAAAGACAGTATAGTTACTTTAAATGACTGTATAAAAATAGCCCTGGAAAACAGTCCGATAATCAAAAGATTTAAATATAATTACGGTGTATCTAAAAGTAATGTCGGGATAGCGAAATCAGCATATTTTCCGACAATAGGAGTAGGTACCGGATATACAATTAATGAGTCATCGTCATCAAACAGGTATATGAGTGCCTATAATTCAAACGTATATACAGTGCAGGCGACATTAAACCAGTTAATATGGAATTTTGGGAAAACGAACGCAAATATAAGAATGCAAAAGTTTAATATGATAACAGCCTTGTTTAATTTTGATGACGGAGTATTGGACACGATTTACGAGGTAAAAACGAATTATTACGGGGTTTTAGCGGCGAAGGCGGCAGTAGATATAAACAGAGCAAATGTACAGATTAATGAGCGGAATTATCAGAGAATAAAAGCTTATTTTGATGAAGGCATACGTTCAAAAATAGATTTGGTTAATGCGGAAGTGAACCTGAGTGATTCAAAAGTAACACTTGTAGATGCTGAAAAAGCGTATAAAAATGCCATGGTGACGTTAAATAATTCAATGTATATAGCTTTTACACCGGATTATAAAATAGAGCCGACCGAAAGTTTTAATATAAGCACGTATTCCATTGATTTGGAGGAATTAGATAAAAAAAATGACCTGAGTACTCCGCCTGAACCCGTATCCGATGCAGTTTTAACATCAAGTGTTGAAAAAATGGATGTTTTAACAGGTTATAAATTTGAAGAATTTCCGTATACCTTTGAAAAATCAGTGGAAATAGCTTATAAAAACAGACCTGACTTAAAAGCGTATGATGCAACTTTAAAAGCAATGAAAGAAAATTTGTTATACATAAAACGAGAATACTATCCGGAAATATCAGCCTCAGCCGGCTACGGATTCCGTGACATAAATTCGACAAATTCTTTTAATCTTGGAATAAATCTCTCCAGCAGCCTGAATATTTTGAGTAAAAAACACGAAATTGACAGCGGAAAACTTCAGGTACAACTGACTGAAAACGAAATTAACCTCTTAAAACAAAATGTATATTTTGAAGTTCAAAACGCATACGTAAATATGATTGAATTAGAAAAACAAATCCCTTTACTTGCCGTAAAAGTTAAACAGACACTTGAAAATTTTGAACTTGCAGATGGCAGATACTCAGTAGGTTTAGGCGATTTTATAGAATTGCAGGACGCAAAAGTTCAATATAATAATGCACAACACAGTTATGTTCAAACGGTTTACAATTATAATGTTGCAAGAGCCGCACTAGAAAAAGCCATGGCTCTGCCGCAACCTGTTACAATAACAATTGAGGATGTAAGTTAATGATTAAGAAAAAGAAATATTTGATATTAATTTTAATAATAGCTTTGATAATATCAGCAATAATAATATTTAGTGTAAAGGCGAACGGAGTAAAATACGAAACACGTAAAATCAAACGCTGTACAATTACGGAAGTAGTTGAGGCATCGGGAACGATAAACCCTGTAAACACGGTCAGTGTAGGTTCCACTGTGTCCGGATTAATTAAAGAGATATACGTAGACTTTAACTCTGTAGTAAAGAAAGGTCAGATACTGGCACAAATAGACCCTGCAAATTTTCAGGCTTCAGTGGATCAGGCAACCGCCCAAATTAACAATGCCCGTGCAAATCTTGCCAATATAGAGGCGGTAACAGAAATGTCACGCAAAACTTATAACCGGTATAAAAACCTTTATGCAAAGAATTTTATAGCAAAGAGCGAACTTGATCAGGCGGAGAGTGATTATTATGCGAACTTAGCTCAGGTTAATTCCGCCAAAGCACAGATAGCACAGGCACAGGCGAGTTATAATACGGCAATGACAAACTTAGGCTATACAAAAATCATAGCACCTGTTGACGGGACAATAATATCAAGGGAAATAGACCTTGGCCAGCCGGTAGCGGCAAGTTTTCAGGCTCCTCAACTATTTACGATAGCTCAGGATTTAACGAATATGCAAATAGAAGTAAATGTATCAGAGGCAGATATCGGGAAAGTAAAAGAGGGTCAGGAAGTTACCTATACACTTGACGGCTATCCGGACACAGATTTTACGGGAAAAGTAACTCAGGTAAGAATTTCGCCGACTACAGTATCAAATGTTGTTACATATGTTGTAATTGTTGATGTAAATAACGAGGATTTAAAACTTATTCCGGGAATGACAGCCAATGTATCCATAATAACCGATAAAAGCGAGAATGTATTATGTGCCCCGAATGTTGCTTTGAAATTTGCACCTGATACGCAAAAATATAAAAATCAAGGTCTATGGATTTTACAAAAAAATAAACCTGTGAGAATAGATATAGAGCAAGGTGCGAGCAACGATTCAAGGTTTGAAGTAATTTCAGATAAAATTAAAGAGGGCGATTTGGTAATAACAGGCTCAAGCAAAAGCAAATCAGCCTCGACGACCAAACGCAGAGGCCCGAGGATGTTCTAATGGCATTAATAGAAGTAAAAAACGCAATCAAAACATATCAAACAGGCGAGGACAGCTTTAATGCACTTAATAATGTATCTTTAAGCATAGAGCAGGGAGAATTTGTAGCGATAATGGGAGCGTCAGGGTCGGGTAAATCAACGTTTATGAATATGCTCGGGACTTTGGATAAACCTAACAGCGGAAGTTATCATCTTGACGGGATTGATATGTTAACGCTTAATCCGAATGAGTTGGCTGAAATTCGGAATGTAAAAATGGGTTTTGTATTTCAAGGGTTTAATTTAATATCGAGGACAACAGCGTTAGAGAATGTAGAACTTCCGATGATATATAAGGGCATACCTGAAGATGAGCGGCGAATAAGGGCAAAGGAAGCATTAAAAATAGTCGGGCTGGAAAAACGTGAAGATCATATGCCAAATCAAATGTCAGGCGGCCAGCAGCAGCGTGTGGCAATTGCACGTGCAATAATTAATGATCCGCCGTTGATTTTGGCTGATGAACCTACCGGAAATTTGGATACAAAAACCAGTATTGAGGTTATGGAGTTTTTTGTAAAACTAAATGAAGAAATGAAGAAAACAATAGTCTTAGTAACGCACGAACCTGATATAGCAGAATATTGCAAACGTGTTGTTAGATTTAAGGACGGGAATATAATTTCCGACGAGGTGAAAAAATGATAGATTTTAAATCCACGTTAAAAATGGCAATAGTATCGTTAAAAATAAACAAAATGCGTTCCATATTGACGAGTTTAGGAATAATTATCGGCGTAAGTGCCGTAATAATAATGTTGGCAGTAGGTTCAGGAGCAAGTAAAAAAATAGCCAAAGATATGGAGTCAATGGGGAGTAATTTGTTAATGATAAGGTCAGCGTCAGCCACATCAGGCGGGGTAAGAATGGGAATAGGTACAAAGCCTACTTTAACATTAAAAGACGCAGAAGCAATAGAAAAGCAGTGCAGAGGAATACTTGCGGTTGCCCCGTATTCCTCCAGTACAAGCCAATTAACATACGGAAACCAAAACTGGTCAACAACCGTCGGAGGTACAACGGCCGAGTATCTTTTTATAAGAAATTATGAAATAGAATTAGGCAGAAATTTTATACAGGAAGATGTTAAAAACAATACAAAAGTAGCAATAATCGGCTCTACAATAGCAACAGAACTTTTCGTAGATATCAACCCGATAAACAAAACAATGCGTATCGGAAATGTGCCGTTTAAGGTTATCGGACTTTTAAAAACAAAAGGTCAAAGCGGTATGGGAATGGATCAGGATGATTTGGTTTTTATACCGATAACAACAGCTCAGAAAAAAGTTTTCGGTACTGATTTTCCGGGCAGTGTAAAAATGATTAACGTGAAAGCTCAAAATTCCGAAGTTCTTTCAACCACCGAGGCCGATATAGATGAACTGCTAACCCAAAGACACAATATCGGTAAAAATCAAGATAAAGATTTTGAAATAAGAAATCTTGCAGAAATGCAGGAAACCATAAAGTCCTCTGCCAAAACCATGTCAATTCTGCTCGGGGCAATAGCCTCAGTATCATTACTTGTCGGCGGAATAGGTATAATGAATATTATGCTCGTTTCAGTTACCGAAAGAACTAAGGAAATAGGCATTCGTATGGCAATAGGTGCTAAAGCCTCCGATATAAGAATACAATTTTTAATTGAATCGTTTTTATTATCAATTATAGGCGGTGTTATAGGAGTTGTAATAGGTATATTAGGTGCAAAAATAGTGGATTTAACGGGTGCTATGACTGTTGCAATTTCCGGCGGGTCAGTAGCTTTGTCGTTAGGATTTTCAGGAGCAATAGGAGTGCTTTTCGGATATTATCCTGCATACAAAGCCTCCTTGCTTAACCCTATTGATGCATTGAGATATGAATAATCTACTTTTGCAGCTTTTCTAATTTTTTGTTAATTTCTTGTATTTGCTCTTTAAGTTCTTTGTTTTCCTGTTCAAGAGTTTTCACTCTGCTGTCAAGCCCTGTAACTTTTGCAACAAGTTCCTTAACATCATTAACAAGTCCTTGAACGAGTTTATCAAGTTCTTTAACAGAATTTACAACCGCATAGAACATATCTTCCATACGTATTCTTAAATATCCGTCCTCGCCTTTTTTAACAGCATCCGGGAATACTTTTTGTAAATCCTGTGCTATTACACCGACTCTAGGTGTTTTTTCTTCGTCTTTTTTGAACGTATAATCAAATACTTTTAATTCTCTGACTTTTTCCAGCCCTGCTGTGTTCTCGCCCTTGACGTTCTTTAATCGTCGGTCAGAACGTATTGAGTCATACGAAGGAATCGTACTTTTAGACCTAATATTAACCCCTTCACCGGTTCCATCTCTGTTACCTACAGAAAGCGGCCCGGTAATTGACCCACTGCCTCTCGGTACTTTTACAATAATACTATTACGATCTCTTCCAACATATAATTTGTCCATTACTGTAAAGTTGCCGTCCACTATAAGATTTCCACGAATATATACATCATCCCCTCCTATATATGTAATGCTTGCATTTTTATCAACTTGGCGAGCTAGGGTGCCGCTGGGACCGCTATATGGGCCTATACAAGTTTTATTTGCTGTATCCGTAAATCCGTAACAAGCATCAGCTCCAATAGCAACATTATTCGCACTGTTTGTTGCCATGGCAAGAGCATGGTCCCCTATTGCAATATTTTTACCGTCACTAACACCTCCAATTCCACCAACTACTGGACTTTGAAAAGAATTCAACGCTTGATATCCTATAGCTATATTTCCAATTGAATATGTTAATTTAGATAGAGCGTTATAGCCTATAGCAATGTTACGACGACCTTCTGTACTGGCTTGTAACGCATTATTGCCTACTGCCACATTTTGACCTCCTATTGTATTAGCCAATAACGCATTATTACCTATGGCTACATTATTTGTTCCTGTTGTATTTGAATAAAGAGCTTTATATCCAAAAGCGTTGTTGTCTCCGGAGCCGGCTGTTGTTAAATTATGGCTATAC
>CALUSG010000063.1 GCA_944323365.1 Candidatus Gastranaerophilales bacterium | reverse complement strand
ATGTCTCATCATATTCAGTTATATAATTGTTTGTTATCGTGTAATGTTTTATCTTTTGAGCAGGGCTCAATGTCTCATCATATTCAGTTATATAGTTGTTTGTTATTGTGTAATGTTTTACCTTTTGAGCAGGGCTCAATGTCTCATCATATTCAGTTATATAGTTGTTTGTTATTGTATAATGTTTTACCTTTTGAGCATGGCTCAATGTCTCATCATATTCATATATGCTACACGAGTCAACACAAACACCCTGTTTTCTAAGAGCCACAAGGATTGCAACAATATTACCGTCGGCAAAAGCCGGGGATGCAGAGAGTAAGAAAAGTGTTGGAATTATTATTAATAACCTCTTGACCATGATTTTATTCTAACACAAATACTTCTTTTGCAACCCAAAACTACTCACATAGCTAATATTTTTTTGTAATAAGTCTTAACAAAACACCGACCAGCAAAATAAAAAATCTTTTAGCTAGTGAAGTCTATACTGGCACTATTGTTGTTTCTTAAAATTAATAACTGTAGTATCTTAATAACTTACAATCTAAGCTATCAGAATCATATTCCCGGATACTTGAACTTGATATACTATAATATCTTAATAATTTAGGATTTGGTGCATCAGGAGGATTTGGCGATGAATCATATTCCCGGATACTTGAACTTGATATATCATAATATCTTAATAATTTAGGATTTGGTGCATCAGGAGGATTTGGCGATGAATCGTACTCCCGGATACTTGAACTTGATATATCATAATATCTTAATAATTTAGGATTTGGTGCATCAGGAGGATTTGGCGATGAATCGTATTCTCGGATAGTACACGAATCAGTACAAATGCCTTGATTTCTAAGAGCTACAAGGATTGCAACTATATTACCATCGGCAAAAGCCGAGGATGCAGAGAGTAAAAAAAGTGTTGGAATTATTATTAATAACCTCTTGACCATGATTTTATTCTAACACAAACAATCTATGTGGCAAAGCCACGACATCATGCTCACAACATTAGTGGAAGCGGGCAATTTCGGCAATGTGGCAACCCAAAAACTACCCACATGGCTAGTTCGTTTCTTTACAAACATTAACAAAAGGAGAAAAAAAATGGAAATTGACAAAAAAGGATACACGCTATCCGATTTAGAAAGCATTTTAGACAGATATGTAACTTTAATGCAGAGCAAATACGGCTCAGATTTTTACATAAAACCCGAAGGAGTCATCGACAACATCTTAACATCTGCCGGTGCAATGGAGATGTTTTTGCAAAATAGAATAGCATATCTATGCAAACAATTTGACCCCAATACAGCAGATTCAGAGTATCAAGACGCCTTATACGAACGAGTAGGGTTAAAGCGAATTGCAGCAACCGCAACGAGTTTCACAAAAGCTATTACGGGAACACCCAATTTTACGGGAGAAGCCGGCTCTATAACAATACAAAACAGTTTAACCGGATATGAATTTGTTAACAGTCAACCTTACACAATTGACGAAACAGGCTCGGCTAATCTTACATTTAAGGCAAATGTAGACGGAGCGATAATAGTGAATCCGACAGACAAATTTGAGATAGTGGAGGCACCGGCGGGAGTAAGCGGCATAGCAGAGGGCGAAGCATATGGAATCACAACGGGCAGGGACGAGGAAAGCGATGCAGAATTCAGGAAAAGATTTAAATCAATAAAAACAACTAATGCAAAGGCTACACGCAATGCTAATCTGATAAATTTATCCAAATATGTTGACAATAACAAATTTTTAAAAATTATAGACGGAAAAACGGACAGTTCATTTGCACCCGGCGAAATTCAAATTATTGCGAAACACAACACAACGGACGAAATTTTTGCAAGGGCCATTTTTGAAACTGTAGTTGACGGGCTTGAGTATATTGGGAATACGACGGTTATTGTCAAAGATGATTCTGATGAAGATGTTGAAATAAAATTTGAAAAGGCTGCTGAGCCTGAAATTTATATTTCTGCAAATTTAAAGCTAAAGAACGGATTTTACCCGAATAACGTGTTCAATAACGTCCGGCAAAGCATTCTGAACTATATCCAAAATCGTGTATTTGGTTTGCAATCCAGCATATACGCCACGGAATTTATTGTTCCAATACTTGAAACCGGCGGAGTCGAAGCTGTTTTGGACATTTCTGTTAAAAAAGACCGTGATTTTGTCGAAAGCATTTCTCTTAAAAGAAATGAAGTCCCGGCTTTCTCTGAGGACAGAATTATTCTTATTGCTGAGTAAAAAATTGCTATACAGAAAGGATTAAAAATGGAAATTGATAAGAACGGGTATATTTTACCCGATTTAATAACGATTATAAAACTCTACGAGGCAGAATTACAAAAAAAATACGGTTCTGATTATCATATAAAACCCGATGAAATAATAGAAAATATTGTAATAGCCTGCGGTTTAACAGAAATAAATTTACAAGATAATATAGAATATATTTGTGAGCAATATAATCCCGAGGGATGCAGCGGTGACTTTCAAGACGCACTTTACGAAAGACTGGGAGTCAAAAGATTAGAGGCAGAGCCGACTATTTTAACCAAAAAAATTATCGGGACTGCCGGCTACACAGCTCAGGCAAATACAATTACTATCCGTAATCTCCAAAACAGCTGTGAATTCATTAATTCCAACAGTTTTACCATTGACGACAGCGGTAATGCTGATGTTAATTTTGAGGCAAATACCAAAGGTGCAATATCGGTTAACCCTGATGATGAGTTCCAAATAGTAGATGCCCCCAATGAAATTACTGGAATTTCGGACGAACCTGCTTCCGACATAGCTCTAGGAAGATATAGAGAAACCGATGACGAGTTCAGACAAAGATTTAAAAGCTCTAAGGCTATGAACTCTAAAGCTACCCGTAACGCCAATGATGCAAATTTGACTAAATATGTTGATAATATTGCGTTTTTAAAAATTATTGATAAAAAATCCGATAATACCTTTGCTCCCGGAACTTTAGAAATTATAGCCAAACACAATACTACAGACGAAATATTCGCCCAGGCTGTTTTTGATACTGTTGCTGACGGAGTCAATTATATCGGTAACACCTCCAAAATTGCTAAAGATGAATTCGGCGAAGACGTTATTATTAAGTTTGAAAAAGCTGTTGAACCCGAAATTTATATAAACGGCTCTATAAAAGTTAAAGACGGATATTATGCAAATAATGTCATTACCAATGCAAAACAAAATATCCTTGATTACATCCAAAAACGAGTTTTTGGATTACAGTCAATAATTTATGCAACGGAATTTATAGTCCCGATACTGGAAACTGATGGAGTTGAAGCTGTTTTAGACATTCAAGTTAAAAAAGGTAAAGACGGAAGCTTTGTTGAGAGCATTTCGCTTGCAAAAAATGAAGCCCCGGATTTTGCACCGGAAAGGATTACTCTAAATGAAAACGCTTAATTATCAAATACAAACACTGAAATACATTATACCATATTTGCGTACAAATTATGATATAAAAACAATTTTACAGGCGATAGGGAGTAGATTTACTAACCTTCAAACAGCAATAGACTATTTATTAGATAACTTAAACATAAAAAATGCCCGTGGAATATGGCTGGACTACGCAGGTAATGAAGTCGGAGCCTCAAGAGATGAAGTGGATTTCGGGAATTATTTCTGCGTAAACCGGCTTCACGTTAACGTGGAAAAAAACTTCTATTTCCTTACCTCCCAAACTAACCCCGAAAGCCCTTTAAGCCTTAATGACGCCGAATTTATCCAAAAAATCTTTGCATATATCGGGGCAAATTCCTCTTGCGGCACTAGAAATGAAATTATTAATATAGTTAAAACCATGACCAATGCCGAAAAAGTCATTGTTAAAAAGACAGCTGCAAACACTTTAACAATTAATCTCTACGGCAAAGGCATTGTTTTGACTAAAAATAGCGTAACATACATACAACAAATTCTTGGCGATGGAATTTATCTTGCCGAGGTTGTTTTAAATTAAAGGAGTATAAAATGACGAAACCAACTAACCCAAACCTTGCAATACCGGAAGGTTTTGCACTAAACGGTCAAAAAACTGATTTTTCTGATGACAAAATTCAATCAGGATTTGACCCGGTTGACCCGGATGTTTTGGCCGGAGATAATCTAAACAAATTTATTGACGATGCCTATAAAGGCCTGAATTATTCTATTGACGGTGTTTCCGACTTATACAAAAGCAACATTGTCTATGATGAAAACGAAACCTATAACCAATCTTCAATAGTTTTTGGAACAGATGAAAATAATAAAATTGTTCTGTACAAATCCTTAGCGGATAACAACACATCCAACCCCCTGACCGACACAACCAAATGGCAAAAGGTTGATTTAGGAGCTGATTTAGACAAAATTAACCAATCAAAAGCTCTTACGACCGGAGCTGTTTCAACTGACGCAGATGTTTTTGCAGATATTCAAATGTATGCCCACTCAACATTCGATAAGTCTAAGTTTGATGTAGTCGGCAGCCCATCTATTACCGATGACGGCATTGCAAGCGGGTTTAGTGACGGCAATTATTTAAAAGTGGATAATATTACCCTGGGGAATGACTTTGAAATAGATTATGTTATTAATCTTCCAACATTGATAAATAACAATTTTATATTATCAGGAGAAGATGGCAATTATATTCAGCTTTCAGTTACTTCTGCCGGTTTATTGCAGACTGATTTAGGGAATGGAACATCCTGGATTACAAACGCAAATCATAACACACAGATAGAAGCAAATACCGATACCGCATTAAAAATTAAATATAAAAATAATACACTAAATGTATATAAAAACGGAAATTTAATTGATAGTACGGAAGTGACAGGCTTAAACATACCAGCTTGTAATCTGTTAATAGGTACAAACCGGGCAAAAGCAATCTTCACAAATGGAAGCATTTTCCTAAAATCATTTAAAGCTAAAGCTAATGGAGTTGTTATTTTTACAGGCAACCAAACCGGTTTAGACATAATCAAGCCGGATGATTATACTGTCGTTGGCACGCCGACAATAACAGCGGATGGGGTGGCAAGCGGATTTAGCGACGGCAATTATTTAAAAATGCCTAATCTCCCCATTATCGAAAACAATATTACTATGACTTGTAACGTTAATATTGGTGTTATCGGAACAGTCGCTTTTAATTACATTATGGGTTGGTACCCCAATGAGAACAGTTCTTATTTAAGGTTCGTATATCAAAACGGAAAAATTAATATCCAATGGAAGGATAAGGATTTAACTTCCGGTCAAGCCGAAAGTAATAATGTGGATTCAAATTCTGAACATTTATTAAAATTCGAACTTACAGAATCTAATTTAAAATGTTATTTGGATAATGTACTATTTGCTAATGTAGATGTTGAAATAAATTTAGATGCTTTGACTCCGGATGTCTTTACTATCGGGAGAATGAACAATGTAGGTACCTGGATTTTAAATCAAGGTTCAATAGACCTCAATTCATTTAAAGTCTACGTTGATGGCAGCCTTGTTTACCAGCCCTGCTTAAAAATCCCCTATACTCTTAGCAAAACAGGCTCAAAAATCGTTGACGCTGCTTATCGTGACAGAGTGAAGGATGTATACGAGCAGTACGGCACTGCTATGTATTATACCATTGATGAAGAAAACCAAAACTTCACGCTCCCGATGGGCGAAATATACGGAATGATAAACCAGGGCGAAACTTTTGCTTCAAAAGAATTCGCTAAAAATGCCGGTTTCCCGTCCGGTAAATATCAAGACTTAACTTTAACTAACGGTGCACAATATACAGCACCGGCAAATGGTATGTTTTTTGTACAAGCTACAATAACTATTCCTCATGGCGGTATTTACTTAGTTAACCAAACAAAAGGATATGCTGCCCCATTGTCACGGATAGGAACTCAGCCACCTTTACTGGCTTCTACATCGCTTATGGTTGAAAAAGGAGATGTAATGCTTATAGATATAGATGATTTTAATACCGGCGGCAACTCCAACAGATGTCGTTTTTATTATGCGGAAGGAGACAAGGAATAATGTTTTACGTAGAAAAAGACAATAAGATATTATTATTTGATGAAAACAGACAAAGATTAGAAACAACTCTTTGCTTTATGCCACAGTATAGCGAGTTAAAAATTCAAGAAACTACACGTCCGATAGTTGATTTCCAATTTGCAGATACAGAGGAATACAAGCGTGAACAAGCACAAAAAGAACGTCAACGGTTGAATTTGCTTAATTTGACAAAAGCGGACGTTCTTTTGGCTCTGTATCAGGACAAAGGGATTACGCCCGAAAATATTAAGACAATGCTAAAAGACAATGTAGAGGCATTGATTAAATTTGACTATGCAAGCTCATATTACCGGGGCGATGAAGTGGTTAATGCACTCGGGCTGGCTTTAGGGTATACCACGGAGGAAATGGATTATTTGTTTGAAAATAAAGCGTTTCCTCCAAAGGTTGAAGAACCTGCGGACGCAGACAGCGATGCTGATGCCGATACAGACGCCGATACCGATAGCGACGCCGACAGTGATAATGATACCGACACAGATAGTGACAGCGATGCTGATGATGAATAAGACGTTAAGACTATAAGTCATTAAGTCGCTAAGTGCGTTTCTTTATTTAGTTCTTAAGACGTTAGGTCGTTAAGTGCGTTTCTTTTGTAAAGAACTTAACGTCTTAGCGTCCTAATCACTTAGCGTCTTTATAACAGTACATTGAAATAGACAAATTAGGAGATTTATGTTATATATAGGCTTAGGGTAAGCTCCCGCTTCACTCCCGCCGACACAGACTAGTTAAGAGGACTAAGGCGGAAAGGGGGTGATAAAATGCAATTTAGCGTAACAGAAAAAGCGTTACTTCTTATCTTATTGATAATCAT
>CALUSG010000062.1 GCA_944323365.1 Candidatus Gastranaerophilales bacterium | reverse complement strand
CTTCCAAACCTTCAAGAAGTCCTTTTTCTTTAAGCTTGGCAATGAGGTCTTGATATTCGCTCCTTAATTGTTCGGCAGATTGGATATTAACTCTAACTCCTCCGACATCTGTTTTGTGCGAAGTTGTTTTTGAAGTCATCTTCATAACAACAGGATATCCGATAGAATCAGCTATTGTAACAGCTTCATCTTCAGTTTTAGCAAAGCCGGATTTGCAGACTCTGATACCGTAAGCGTCTAACACATCAATAGATTCTCTTGTAGTAAGCTGGTCTCTGCCTTCATTAACTGATTTAGCGATAATTTCCTGCGCGCGTTTAAAGTCAACATTGAATGTCGGAATTTTGCCTTCAGCTCTTTCCATCCATAATCTCTGTTGATTTAATCTGTTCAATCCGTCAGCAGCTTCTTCTGCATACATAAAGAACGGCATGTTAACATCCATGTCAGAAATCTTATTGAAGAATTCGCTCTTAGTCATAAATACGCCGATAACCGGTTTTTGCGGATTTTTAGCCTTAATTTCCATCAAAGCTTTAGCAACATCAATATCTTTTAAGCCTAAGAACGGGAGATAGATTGTAATAATCATATCAACATTTTCATCAGCAATAACTGTTTCTAATGTTTGCTTGTAGTGTTCGATAGGAGCTGAAGCAATCATATCAACAGGGTTTTTAACAGATGCTGCAGCAGGTAAGAAGCTTCTTAATTTTTCTTTTGTAGCATCGGTTAATTTAGCCATCTGCATACCGTGTTCACAGACAGCGTCGGTTGCCATGATACCGGGACCGCCTGAGTTTGTAATAATTGCTACTCTGTCGCCTTTAGGAATAGGGCAGTTTGCAAATACTTTTGCTGTTGCAAACAGGTTTTTCAAAGAAAATTCTCTGATAACGCCTGACTGGTGTAACAGTGCTGCAGCAGCTTTATCAGCACCTGCCAAAGAGCCTGTATGAGAAGATGCAGCTGAAGCACCTGCTGCTGAACGGCCGGCTTTTAATGCAAGAATAGGCTTTTTCTTAGTAATTCTTGAAGCTAACTTTCTGAAGTTTGCAGGATTTTGGATTGATTCCATATACAGAAGAATTTGTTCAACGTCATGGTCATTTTCCCAGTATTCTAAAGCTGTTTCAGCATTAACATCAGCCTGGTTGCCGATTGAAATGAATTGTGCAAAACCAAGGTTTAAGTCTTTCAAAATATTCAAAATACCGCCGCCTAAAGCACCTGACTGTGATACGAAACCGATGTTGCCTCTTTCCGGTAAAGATTCAGCAAAACATCCGTCCATTCTGATTTCAGGGTTAGTGTTTACAACACCTAAGCAGTTAGGCCCAACACATCTCATACCGTATTCTTTAATTTTTTCTACTAATTGTTTTTCAAGTTCAGCGCCTTCTTTACCTGTTTCTTTGAAGCCTGCTGTAATTATACATAAACCTTTAATACCTTTTTCGTGGCACTGGTCAATTGTTGATAATACAAATTTTGCGTTAACAACGATAATTGCAAGATCTACTTCGCCGGGAACTTCAAGAACTGATGTGTATGCTTGAAGGCCTTCAATTATTCCGCCTTTCGGGTTAACAGGATAAATTTTTCCGTTGAATTTGTATTCCTGTAATCTTTTCATAATATCAGAACCGATGGTGTGTTCTTTGGTTGACGCACCAATAACCGCTATTGATTTCGGTTTCATGATTTTGTCTAAAATGTTCATTTCTTACGTCCTTTCTTCGTAATTTAAAGTTATTAGTTTTATATTTTTATGTAAATAAATTTTTTATTTTATCCCAAAAAGTTTTTGATTTTTCTTCTTTTATTGAGGCTAATTTGTTTCTGTGTCTGTAACTTACAAGTTTTGCAGTGCCTATAACAGCTTCAGGGTCTGCAACCGTTTTCATTGAGGTTACTTTTTGAGATTCATATCTTTCTGTTTCTTTAGCATATTGAGCTGCTGTTATTCTTGCATTATTCCACCAGTTCTCTTCTACAAAGATATTAAATTTATTATTTTTTATAATATTCATTGTATTTAATTGTTTGACAGCATGTTCTAATTTTTTGCTGCCGTAAGAATTCAGATAATGGTTAATAAAAACAGCTTTGCCTTGAAAATTTGTTGACTGAATGTTTTGAACCTGCATCATATTCCTTTCTAATATCCGTTAACAATCCATTCTCTGACTCTGAATTTAGCGCCTAAATCTTTTGCGATTTGTCCGCATTTTTCAAGGTCAAGATGTCTGCCTTTATAACCTTCTACAACGCTTGCAACTACTGATATATCTTCATCAGAGCAGGCTTTTATAAATTTTTTCATCTCTTCGTAAGCTTCAGGAAATTTCGGCTTGGAAAGCTCGTCATATTCTTCTTTTGTTGAACCGTTGAGGCTTACTGAAAATTCATCAATAAGTCCTTTTAATTCAGGGACAACATTTCTTTTATAAACAAAATTAGCATGTCCGTTTGTATTTACGCGGATTTTTGTATCGGGATATTTGTCTTTAATATATTTTGCGACTTCTTTTAAAACATCTAATTTCATCATAGGTTCGCCGTAGCCGCAGAAAATTACTTCGGTAAAGGGTGAAGAGTGAAGAGTGAAATGTTTTTTTATAATGGCTTCAAACTGTTCAATAACATCTGTTGCAGTTGAATTTTCATTATCAAGCCAGAGTTCCTGCCCTTTTACATCGCTTTTGTCTTTCCTCAGGCAAAAGATACAGTCATTTGTACATCGGTTAGTGAGATTTATATAAATTTTCCCGTCGAGTAAATATACTAAAGTGTTTGCCATGACTAGCCTTTCGATAACAAAATTATCGCACGCGCAAAAATATTTTACAAGCAGATATTAATTCTTTTTAGTCTTTTGTTCGTTTGAATAGTCAGCAGTTCCAGGGAAGGCATTTGAGCCTGTTGTTTTTTTCGTTATCCAGTATTGTATTTTCGGGATAAATGTCGACAAAAATGCCGCAGATATAACAAATCCGATACCCCAGTTAACAGCATTTTTAATATAGTTTTCACGACATACTTTATTTAATAAGTCTTTAGTAATTTCACCATTTTTAGCTTTAGCAATCACTGTTTCAACATAGGCTCTGATTTCTGCTTGTTTTTTCACAAATGTTTCTTTGGAGATAAATCTTAATTCTTTATCAAATACCGGTTCAGATATTTTACCTGTAAACAGGTTTTGATCCGATGTAGAGCATCTGAATACATTTTCTAAAAATTCCGGCAGATTAGCTGCACCGCCTGTGAATATGTCTTTTATCTGATTTTCTGTCAGTACACTCTGGCCTTTTAATTTCGGCTGCAATTTAGACATTCCTTTTGCAAGTTTTTCAAATCTTGTTATATCGGTTTTTGAATATTTATTTTCTGAGTCATTTATAAGTTCTATGAATTTGTCAAGTTCAATAATGCCTTTTTTATCTTTAAGGGCTTTTGATAAACTTTCTCTTGAGTAAGTTTTAATATTGTCGGCATCTCCAAGAATTGCTGTTCTGAATTCTTTAGTATTCATTTTGCCGTTTTTCAAATCAATAACTGACTGCATAAGATCAGTAGTTTGTTTTGCCGCAATCGGATCAAGACGTTTTGCTTTACCATCCTGTATTTTGTTTAGTAATGCAGCAATTACAGGCATGTTAAACATATAAAAATAGCTTGATGAAATGTCACGGAAAAGTACTTCCCGGCGTTCGTATTTATTTCTTGCACAAACTCCTCTGCCTACCCATACTCCCATATCTGTTGATAGAAGCTGATACTTTGGATTATTCTCAAAACTGTAAGCTAATGACATTAATACTTGAGGGGATATTGCGCCAAATGATATATTGTTGTCCTGCTCAATGAATTTTTTCATTGTATAAACAGGTTTGCAGTTATTATTTTCATTTTTTGCATCCTGCGGATTATTTTTTTGTTTTTTCAATATATGCTTGGTTATTGCTTGATTTGTTTTAGGCAATGCAAATCCAACAAGGCAATTTGCGAGGATAATACTTGTTATAACTTTGCCGAATTTGTAGCCTGCAATTATTTTTTCAGCTTTTTGAGGATTAAATTTTAACTCGTTTGCAAATTTTTTCATATAATTTGCAAAAGGATTTCGCAGAGCATCTTTACCTGTATCAAAGTCAGTTTGCGGCAGTTTATAAATCTTTTTCCCTATAAATTTGTCAATAAGGCTATTAAACAAAGGCACTCCGCTAAACCAGAAGATTGCACCTGTCAATTCTTCGGTTAAACGTTCTCTTGCTTCCGTGAAACCACCTCTTCTATATGCCTGATAGGTTCTTCCGGCTTCTACACAAACTTCCAAAAGCATTACGGGGGCAATTGAACGGCTTGCAAGTCCTTTAACAAATTTTCTGCCGTAACTGAAATCTTTTAGTGTTTGATTTGGTTTTACTGCTATATTATTTAGATTAATTCCTGATGACATAAATTTTATTTTCCGGATATTTGACAGCTATTTTAATAACCGTAAAAATTTTTTTTTGCTTTCTTTTTTATTATTTTAATATTTTGTTACACTTTAAGCGTAATAAAAACACTAATTAAGATTTGTTAAAATTAAATCATATATTAGCAATGTTTTTTATTTACTGTTTTTGTTACAATTGAATCAGAAGGTATGTAAAATGTATGTAAATTCGATTAATAATAATATAAATCAAGTTAGAGCTGATAAAAGCAGGGACAGAAAAGTTAAAGCAGGTGTTACTGCAACTACTGTTTTAGCTGTAGCAGGAGCATTTGCACATATTTCCAAGCGACAGGGATTTTCTTTATCTCCTGCTGCAATTAGAAAAACTCCAGTAAAAGATTGGGCGATTTTCAGATTATATAATAAAGATAATCCAAGTAAGAAACTTGTAGAACTAGAGGGACCTCAAATAGTAGAATTAGCAACAGCATCCGTTGCAGGAGGGCTGCTTGGTGGTGTCATTTTTGACGATAAAAAACATGTTAAGGCTAAATTAAGAGAATCGGTTAATCAGTTGCTGGGTAATGTTCTTGTTCCTATAGGATCTGTTTGGCTTGCTTCTGATTTGTATAAAAAGTATAAAACAAATATCCTTAAATTTGTTCCGCAGATTAAAGAAGCAGGTAAAGGAGCTGCATTATTTAATAAAGTATTAAAGGCTGTTCCAGGATCGATTGCTACAATTGCTTCTTTAGGATTTGGCATATATGCTGGAAACAAGGTGTCAAATTTTATAAACGAACAAATTTTTAATAAAAAAGTTGACAGACAGATTAAAGGAACAGATTTCGCTCCTCATGTTGATGATCTTGGAATGGCAATTTCTTTGATGTCGGAAAAATCTAAGTTTTCCTCTTTTGTCCAAAGAATTGTACCGCCGTTTTTATGTGTGCCCGGAATAGAGGTCGGTACTCACAGAGATAATTAATCATTTTGTGGTTCGGGTTCTTTTAAAATATCGGCATATTTTTGTAAATCATTTAAAAGCGGAGTATATTTTTCATATAAAATTTTTCTTGTTTTATCCTGATCGCTGCTATGAACAATTTCCATATCAATATGTGCTTGAAGAGCCATTTTTAAAATTTCAGGAATATTTAATGCAGTCGGATTATCACTTGACAAATTGTCATAATAGTTATCTAAAAAGTTTGCGGATATCCTTTCTTTCCAGTTATCATCATTTGACGTACCGCCGATATTATATGTCACATCAGTAATGCCAAGCAAGTCAGCAAAAGAAACCTGAAATTTTTTTGTTGTAAAAAGTTCTGCAAATTTTGCTTTTACGCGTTCTCTATCGGCTTTTTCAAGTTCTTCGCCTTCTTTGGGAATATCATTCACTGTATCTGCTATTAATTCGCAAAATTCTTTACTTTTATTTAGTCTTTGCGGATCCTGATTTAGATATCCTGCAAGATAAAGAGGATTCCAGGCATCACTCTTTCTCGTCCAGTCTCTTTCAAGCATATTTTGTGCGGGAATAGAGTCATGTGAGCCTACCAAAAACCAGTTGTCACTGCTTCTATTTTCACTTTTTGACCATTCAAGCTGTATTAATTCTGGCAGATGCAATTTCCCGTAATATATATCTAAAAACAATTGAGGATTACTGCAGACATTTTCCCACACAGGATCTTGTGGTCTTAATCCATGTTCTTTTAATGTTGGAAGAACTATTTTTTCCATTATTCTGGGATAGTTATAATAATCATCCAATTTTTTCCCGTTTTCGTAAGTTTGAGACATATAAGAACCTTGAAGTTTGTACCCGTCAGTTTTTTTTATCAGAAACGGTTCAATAAGTCCCATTGCATGATCAATTCTTATATTTTCACAAAATTCCAATGCAAAATCAATTTTTTCTTTTAAAAATTGTCCTCCGGAATTAAGCTGCATATCAGAACCCATAAAAATTTTTTTAGGGTTTATTGCAGGTATATCCCAGACCTGATGATGTCCTGAGCCATCGTATGCCCCTATTGTATAATTATTTAAAAAAGCATCTTTATATCTCCATGCGTCCATATTGGAACATCCTACAAGGAGATCGTTAAAGTATTTGAAACCTATTTTATCACGCCATTCTTTATTTTCTTTTATTTGTTTTGTTGCTATGAATTGCTCAAACTTATATTGGTTAATCGAATTTGAATTATTTCTTTTTAGTGAATTATATCTCTCAACTGCTTCAGGATCCCCTTGTTTTAGATATTCCATAAGATTTTTGTCAAGATTATTATTCCAATTGGCAAATTTATCTGTATGGTATTGTTCGGCAAGAACTCTGAAAACACCTTCATCAGTCAGTCTTTGATTATGTTTTGCGAGAAAGTTTTTAAACTCTTTATTCAGTGCCAGTGCTTGAGGCTGTCCTTTTTTAAGGTTTATTTTAAAATTATGAAAAGCTTCAGAAAGAGCACTATCATAAATTTTTTCTGCTTCATCAAAATCGGTTACATCAAAATTGGTAATTGTCAGAAACGGTCTTGTTGTAAGATTATAATAAGTTTCTTTCGTTAAAATATTACCGTAAGCGTCTTTTGTCAAAGGTTCAAGATCTATAAATAATCTGTTTTTTGCAAAAGCTGATGAATTATACGGGGATGGTTTTATACCGGTTCTGGTTTTTTCCAGCTCTCCGCCAGGCCCAAGTTGATTACCGTTAAAACCGTATAACTGTAAAAATTTTATATATTCTTTTGATGCTCTACCGTAAGGTGAACCTATATATGTATTTCTTCCGACAGCAGGAAAACATGAACCATGAGTAATTACCACCCTGTCAGTAGTTCCCATTGCTTCGTAAGCCTTTTCTATAGTATTTCGAAGTTGAGGTTCTTCTTCTTTTCGGGGACGTCTTTGAAATGTTAAAGTACTGTTAATCCCTAATACTCGCATATTATATTAATACATCAACAAATTTTTTTTTGCCAGTATTTGTTAAATTTCTGATATAATTTCAAGCTGAGCATTACAACCTATTTCTTCTCTGGATAAAACAGTGATATTATTCATGTAATTACTTAAAAGAGTGAATATCAGATGTCTTAATTCAAGAGGAACAATAAGTTTGGGATTTTCTATGTGTAAGGAAGAAATTTTTTTCTTTAATTTTTCCGCAAGTTGTTCTGCAAAATCCGCATCAATACGAATGATAAAGTCGTCGTCTTCATCAAAATTCGGGTTAAATTTTTCTAATGTTTTTTCGGATAATTCAATAGCAGTTATTATTCCATCGCTGTTTTGATTGTTTTTACAAATTTGTCTGGAAAGTGATAAACGAATTTTTTTTATTAAATCGGATTTTGTACTGTCTTGTACAAAGTCATTTAATTTTTCAAAAATGTAAGTTATATTTTTGATTGAAATACGTTCTCTGATTAAACTTGTTAAAATAAATCTGAGATCTGCAAGAGATATAAAATCGGGTATAATATTTTCCACAAGAAAATTGTTATGGTCAATTACTATATTTATGTATTTGTCCAGATCTTCATAATCCAGAAGGTCATCAACATATTTAACGGCACAAAATTCAAGGGCTCTTGCTATATATTCAGAGCCGGTCATACCTTCCTGCCAGAAGTCTTTTGTTTTGTTTTTTTCAATCCAAACAATACTTTTTCCGGTAATTTTATCAGTGTCATAAATTGAGTCTTTAAATTTTTTTTCAAGATGCAGATCGTCCGTAAAATACACTAGAAAATTCGGATAAACATTTGCGTTAAAAACATCTAACCCTCTTATTTTTATGCTAAATTCGTATGGATTAAGGTTTTCATCATCTTGAAATACAATTTTAGGTATAACATAGCCGAGTTCTTCTGTAAGTTTCAGACGCGACTTAACAGTTTCTGCCACAAGTTCTTCTTCCTGAATTTCCTGATTGGAATCTATATAACCTAAAATTTCTTCACTTAAGTGAATTGACAATTTTTCTTCTTTTAATCGTGAATACATCGCATTTGGCGAAGTTGCTTTTGCAAGTGCTTTTTTTAATTCATCTAGTTCTTGCAGACCGGCAGAAATTTTATCATTTAATTTTTTTCTGCTGACTGATGCAGGGGCTTCGCCCTCAAGTTCTGCTTTAATTTTTGCAATTTTATTTTTTTGCTCTTTTATTTTGCTCTGGATTTCAAGACATATTTCATAGGGAGATTGTTCCGGAGAAAGCATTTTTTCCATCTGGCTTTTAAATGTTGTAATATTTATTGTATCAGCATTTAAGTCACTAGATGAAGATTCTGCTTCTCTCATAAAAATGCAGTGGCACAAAATTTGTCCGTCATCATTTTCAACTTCCTGCATACTGTATAATTCCCAATCATTCATAGACATTTCATTGAGAAGATTTTGAAGTTCCTGAGTGTTTTCGCTTGAACAGGTTTTTATGACGTACTGCATTTTTTTATTATACATAAGTGCTCCTTAATTTTTGTCATTTGCAATTAAGATTTTTAAGGCTTCAATTGCTGTTTTTATAGCTTTTTGAGTGTCATGCACAACAGGATTTTCAAGATTTAATTTTTCTCTCTCCTGATTAGCTACAGTTAAAAATACCGAGCCTACTTTTACTCTTAAAAAACTGCCTGCAATGAATAAAGCTGCAGATTCCATTTCTGAAGCCAGACATCCCATTTTTTTCCAAGCTTCCCATTTATTGATAAGTTCATAATTTACTGGCATTTTTTCAGGGTTATGCTGACCGTAGAATGAATCTTTACATTGAACAACTCCGGTATGATACTCATATCCTAAGTTTTTAGCAGCTTGTACAAGTGAATTTATAATATCAAGATTTGCGACAGCAGGATATTCTATCGGTGCGTATTCTTTAGAAGTGCCTTCCATACGAATAGCACCGGTGGCTATTACAATATCTCCGCCTTTAACATTTATATCCATGCCGCCGCATGTACCGACTCTTATAAATGTTTTTGCGCCTATATTAACAAGTTCTTCAAGTGCTATAGACGCAGAAGAACCTCCTATACCGGTAGATGTAACACTGACTTTTGTGCCGTTTAAATATCCGGTATAGGTCGTAAATTCTCTTCTGTCTGCAACAAGTTTTGCATCTTCAAAATATGCTGCTATTTTTTCGCATCTTTTAGGATCCCCGGGGAGAATTACGTATTCACCGACATCTCCAGGATTAAGTCCGATATGATATTGTTCTCCGTGTTCTGAATATTTCATTGATTTCCTTTGATATTTGTAAATTTTTAGGCAAAGCCATTCAGGGCATGCAACGGCTCGTTATTAAAATTGACCGCTTTTCAATTTTTGAATAACAAGATCTGAAATATCTACTCCGCCTACAAAAATTACTCTGTAATCAACAATTGCGTCAAGTTTTTGTTCTACAAGAACCTGCTTTGTTGCTGCCTGAATTTTATTGTAAACCTGTTCTTCTTTTTGAACTTTTAGTTTCATATAAGCATCTTCTTTAAGTTTAAATTCACGGGCTGTCTGTTGTTCAAAGTTCTGTTTTTTCAAAGGAGTATCTAAAGATTTGTATTGTTTTTCTTTGTCTACCATGTATTGCTGCATTTCAAGAGCTTTCGCATCAATTTCTTTAATTGCTTGTTGAGCAAATGGAAAATTGTCTTGAACTTTCTGGTAATTAATATAGCCTACTCCGGCCGCATCAGCTTGATTGCTGAAAGCCAAAAATAAACCTGCCGTCATTAAAAGTGCTGCTAACTTAAATTTTTTCATTTAATACCTCCTAAGGAATTTATACTAATACATTATGTCGCCTACACCAAAAGTAAAGTAACCGCTTCTGCTACCGTTATCACCCGGGTTGGTAAGCGGAATACCGTAATCAATTGAAAGCGGTCCCATACCCGGAATATAAAGTTTCAAACCTATACCTGCTGACACAGCATACAAAGGTCTGTCATATATTTGATCCGTAATTGACGGATTGAATATTTTACCTGCATCAGCCCATACCGTAAATCTTAAGTTATTTAAGAAATTAATCCTTGTTCTGTCAAGGAAAGGAATAGGCGTTGCAAATTCTGCGCTACCCATGATAAATGCATCACCTGTACCGACTCCGCTCATTTTAAAACCTCTGATTGTATATGGACCGCCTAATCTATATGCCATAACTTCAGGCATGTTATCACCGTGGATTTTCCCTCCGCCTTTAGCTGTGAATGATAATGATGATTTTTTACCTACAGGTATATATTGCTTAACCATACCGGTCAATTTGCCATGGGTTTTGTCGAAATCAATAATTCCGATTTCTTCATCAAATCTTAAACTTGCCATAGTACCTTTTCTTGTAACAGTTGCATTATCACGCGTGTCATATAGAAGAGCAGGACTTAAAGACAGGAACAAGCCGCCGTCCAACTGTCTTGCACGTTCGGCAATCGGAATATTATATCTGGAATAAAGGCTGCGAATTTTGTTGCCGTCACCTTCAGACACGTCGATATTCTCAATTCCAAGCGAGAATGTGCCTGTTACATGTTTATTATGTTTCATTCTGTGTGCAACAGTTGCTTCGGCTCCAACTCTTCTTTCAATTGCCAGAGGTACCTGATATGAACCGAAATCTCTATAGAAAATCTTACTCATTAATGAGGTATCGGCATTAAAGAAATAAGGTTTAAAATAGCTTAATTCAGCCTGTAAATTCATGCGTCGTTTTATTGACGAATCATTAAGGATTACACCTGTACCAACGATACCGTTCAAGGATAATCGTTCGTTTCTTCCAAGGAAGTTGTTATCGGCAATTCCGACAGAACCGAATACACCGGTAACAGAATCAATACCGCCTCCGACAGATATGCTTGCCGTTCTTTGTTCATCGACGTTGATTGTAATATCATATTTGTCAGGATCTTCTGTAGGTTCAATTTCACGGGTTACATCTTTAAAGGCTTGAGTAGCGTATAGTCTTACAAGATCTTCCTTCAAAAGATTTTCGTTATAAATTTGTCCTGGTTCAGTTAATACATTTCTTTCGATTACATAATCTTTTGTTTTTTCATTTCCGGCTATCATTATTTTATTGATAGTACCTTCTTTAATGCTTATATTAACTGTTCCGTCAGGATCATCCGTTACGGAATCTATCCTTGCAAGAATATAGCCTTTAGAGCTGTAGCAGTCCTGAATTTTTGCAATTGCTTCATTGAGTTCTGCAATATTTTGGGGTTTACCTTTCATAGGCAGCAGGTAGGTTAGTATTTCATCGGTAGAGATGACTGTGTTGCCTTCGATTGTAAAATCAGTAACAGGAGTATTTTCTTCAAGAACAATTTTTAAGGTAACTGTTCCGTCAGAATTATTTACGGGGATAGCTTTCATGTTTTCCGTAAAATAACCGAGTTGATATATTGCTTTCAAGTCCTGTTGAACAGCGTCACGGCTGTATGTTTCTCCGTTTTGGAGTTTCATTTGTTCAAGGATGAGAGATTTATCTATAACATTATTACCGATAATTTCAATATTTTTGATAGCTCTGCCTTTGGGTTTATCTTTTGAAGCGGCAGAATTTTCGACATCAGAATTTTCAGGTGTATCTGAGATGGTTTGAGTTGCAGAAGGTGGTTGCAGTTCATTATTTGCAGAATTTGTATCTCCCCAGAAATTTCCTTCCGCAATACTTTGTAACGGACACATGATAACCAATAGCAGGGCTATTAAAGATATATGTATTTTATTTAATGAATTCAAAAAATCTCTACCTTAAAAACTTCAATTTATACTATCCTAAAAAATATTATAGCATAAATTAAAATTTTTGTAATATATAAATTATATTAATATTAAGCATCTTTTATAAATTTCATTTTTATTTATTTTGTATAGTTCTGACAAAATTATTGAAATTTCTTTTGCTTTGAACCCTTTATTTTTCAGAGATAAGATTTTATCGTCAAAATTATCTTGAATTTGATGTTTATCTCTAGAAATCAATCCGACTATTTCTCCTTTAAGGATGTTTTTATTAAAGTATTCAATTATTTCATTTGCAGTGCCTGTTACGATTTCTTCAAACACTTTTGTTAATTCTCTGCCTATTGTAACATTTGTTTGAGGCCTTACTGAATTGATAATTTCAAGGGTTGTTAAAATTCTGTTGGGAGAGTCATAAAACACAATATCAGTTGATTTGTAGTTCTTTATTAAATTTTCTGTCTGTGCTTTATTTTTTGGTAAAAATCCGGTAAATACAAAATCTTCACCCTCTCTTGGTACCTGAGAAAGAAATGTTACAACTGCATTAGCTCCTGGAAGTGCTGTAACCGAGAAGTTGTTTTTCTTCAATTCGTTAACAATGACAGCTCCGGGATCACAAAACAATGGAGTACCTGCATCAGAAACAAGCGCAATTTTTTTGCCGTCTTTCAACAATGAGAGAAAATAATCAACACGTTCTTTTTCATTAAATTTGTGGTATGAAATACACTTTGTTTTTATTTCAAAATGATTTAGAAGTTTTTGTGTAACTCTCATATCTTCGCATGCGATTATATCAACATATTTTAAAACTTCCAATGCGCGGTGTGTTATATCACCCAGATTGCCGATAGGAGTCGGAACTATGTAAAAATCATACTCTTTCATAGTCCTTATTATATCTTAAACATAATAAATATTATGTTAATAAATGGGTGAACTGTTTTTCTTTTTCTTACTCTAATGGATTCTATGTGCTGAACATTGTAAACACTTTTTCAACGTTTTTGCTGATAAGGTTTTTGACCGTATCGTATTCCGTTGTAAGTGCTGATAACTCTGTATCAATATTTTTCATTTTAATTTCAAGTGATTCTTCTTTTGAATTTAATTTACTCTTAACTACATTATATTCAGCTTCTGCACGGGCTATTGCATCATCATCAGTAACCTCAGAAACATAGGAATTAAATGTATTATAGTTTGTCTGGTAGAAATACCCGTCCTCGTTTAATGCCGCAACAAATAACTGACCGTTTTTCAAGGCATGGGTTAGATATTCAGGATCATTGACTCTTTCCATTTTATTTGTGTCGGTTGTTGCTCCGTTCATACAAATCTGGTTATAAATCTGGTTATAAAAATCTGCATTCAACATATCTTGAGAGTTCATAGTACCTTCGTCATTATTTGCCAGAGCGAAATAATATCCGGGATCATCGGTTACATAAAGACTGTCTTTGCTTGAATCTGCATCAATACTATAACCTGAATCGTATCCGTCAAGAGCTATTGCAAATTGAGTCAAGAAAGTTTTTAACATATTTGTCAAGCTGACAGAATAGTATCCGTTTCCTTTAGCAATACAGTTTGCATCATTGGCTGCATTGTATGTATTTGTTATCGCAATATGCGAACTAAAACCACCGGCAGTGACAGATGCGGATGATAATCTTAAGTTGTTTATTGTAAAATCATAAGCATTATTTAATGCCTGTTGAGCCATTGCATCAGTATTTAAACCTTGGGTGTCATTACCGGCATTTATGCCCAATAAGTCACTTATTTCGTCTAAAATTGTTTGGGCTATCTTTTCTATCTTAGAATCATCTGTCCCTTCTTTTAATGTTAAAGCGTACTCTCCTGATAATAGATCACCTAATGTCAACTCTTTAATTTCTTCTTCACTTAGAGCTGTATCGCCTTTGGTTACAATTATAGTCCCATCTGCTAGAGCACTATTTGGACTAGTTGTATCACAAAAAGTTGAGCCGGTTAATATAGTTGTTAAATCTAAGCTGTATATTTTATCACCTTCATGGTGTATGATTTCTGTTTTATCTTCAGTGGTTACATTTTCTTGATATACATCATCTTTAAGTTTAGAAATAAACATATTGGTATTTATTACGTTTGCAAGAGTTTTGTCTGCGACTTCACCACCGGCTCCGGTTAGTGTATAACCGTTTTCTCCTAATCCGACAATACTGTTTATAGTCGAAGAACTTATCACACCCTGAAAACCTAGTTGATATAAAAATGCGTTACGTGAACCGTCTGTTGTCGATGTACTGCCCATATTGAAAATCGCTGTCTTTATTGGATCGCCTTTTTCATTAATCACACCGGCAGCCAGAGCTGCATTAAACATTTTGGTTGACAACACCAGTTTTCCCTGTGCATCCGTAATTAAGAACGGTTGAAATCCGTTTAAAGAAGATGGTGTTGTCATTACATCATAAGTTAAATCATAAATATCGCCGTCGCCTGAATCCCAGACAAGTTTGGTAGCGTTCAAGGAATTTTGATATTCTTCAGCAGCTTTTTGCAAATCACGTGTAATAGAAAGTTTTTCTTGCGCAATTTGCATAGATTGAAATTCGCAATTCATCTTTCTTGATGTTATGGCTAAAAATCTTGCTTGTGAAGCTGCCAATCCCATTTCTGTTACATATTCCTTTCGATTTATCTTAGTAACAACATGTCTGTTATTCGTATTAACGGCTCTTTTACATTAAATCTTTAAAGTTTTTAAAGGAATTGTAAACTTTTTTTACATTATTTTAAATCTATAAGTAAATCATACATTTTATCAATTTTGTCTTTAACTTCGGAAAATTGATCTTTTAAATCCACAAAACTGTGAATTGTAACAAATTTTTCTTCTATTTCCTCCACAATTTCTCTATGTTTTTTCTCAAGCTGTTCGGGAGTTACAAATATCTTTTGCTGGACAAAAAACATCAGAACTACGATTATTATCGGAGAATATTCTATTATTTTTTCCATAATTTTTCCTTTTTTAAGTCTTGTTCTCCCCCTTTTGATTAGGAAGCGGCAGCGGGGGAAGCTTATTTTTTTATTTTCTTTCGTCTTTGTAAGTGGAAGGGTATGGTAGGTAGAATGAATTTTACGCCTTGAGGGAAGAGAGATAACCTTACAAACTAATCGGCCAGTAAAAATCCACAAGATAAGAGGCGGCGTCTATAGGGTGTGACAAAAATTTTAGTTCTTTAGATTGTTTTATCTGCTGATATGTGGGAACGTCAATACGTGATGAACCTTCTTTGTATCGAAGATTATAAATATTGTATAAAAGTTTTTCACATTTTTTATCAACAAATAAACATATATCTCCATCTGCAGAACGTACTTTTGAGTTAAATGCCATTATTCTGTTTTTTATCGGAGGATTAAATGCTTTAATTTGTATATCTGCATCATATCCGTATTGTAACAGTTTTTTCTTAATAATTACGTAATTTGTATATTCGCTTGTACAGCTTCTGTTATCGCCTGATGCATCACCATTAACTATAATTTTCCCTTTATGATTTGGATAACGTCTGCAAAATTCTTCACAAGCTTTTGAAGTGGTAGTGTTTTCCATTGCGATTTCATCAAAATAAAAAACTTTATCATCTGTTTTATGTGCTAAAACCCAGCACATAGGATCAACGTTAAAATCGCATGAAATATGCAAATCCATATACGGCTGATATGATATATTTTTAATATTTGCATCCGTGAAATCTTTTATGACAAGTCCGTTATTGTATTCTCCGTTTTTTGCAAGAACAAAAATATTGTAATACTGCTCATCATAAAGTTTTTTTAATTCATCACAAAAGCCCTCCGGCAGATAAATATTTTGTGTAGTCGGTGCCGTAATAAGTCTGTAATTAGGAGTATTATTATCTATAAAAGTTTTATATATCCAGCCTCTGTGCATTTCAGGATTTGTGTGTCCAAAAATTCTGTATGTAAAATTTTTCCAGATTTTTTTTACACGTTGACGCATGCGTCCTAAAAGCATTTTGAAAGTGTCATAAGGTATATCCGACATTTCTTCAATTTCTACAAATCCTAAATTTAAAGATTTTAGTTTATTCGGCTCATCGAAATGTCTGAACAGGATTTCCGAGCCGTTTTTGAATGTTAGTTTTTGTAATGTTGATGACCATTCATAATCTTTTCCGTCTACAAAACCAAAATTTTCAAGATGTTCAAAATAGCTCTGCAGCGTTGTATCTCTTACGAGAGTATATGTCTGTGCGCCTACAAGACCGCGTACTCCAGGAAATTTTAGTGCTAACAAGATTCCTAACAAAGATCCGGCAAATGTTTTGCCGGATCCGAAACCTCCTTGATAAACTGCAACATCAAGAGTGTAGTTATGCGGTATTTCCATAAATTCTCTTTGTGCTTTTAATAATTTGTACTCCATAATTATTTTCGCCTGTAATAACCTTTTACTGATGTCCCATCGCTGCGTTTGTAACTTTTTACATAAATTGCATTGCCTGATTGAACTGCATTTTTAGCATCGGCTTCCGGCATAACATCTCCTTTTGATAATGCTTTATCAATAAGTTTTTTATTTATTTCATATTCTTCAGGTGACATTGAGCCTATTTCTTCTCTTGTATAAATTCTTCCATTGTAAGGACTTGTTTCAAAATCCCGTAAATCTTTTGGAGATGTGATCATTTCACCATTTTTTATTTTTGTATAGATTTTTTCTGCAATCATATCTTCAAACATTTTTTGTGTAGTTAAATCCCGAAACAAACTTGTTTCATTTTTAACTTCATCACCTATTTCTCTGCCTATTGCGTTGTTCCACATATCCATATTACGTTCGGAAGATGGTTGAGTATGAGTAAAATCTCCTATTTTTTCGTATGTGTCTCCTAAAAATTTTGCTGTTTTTTCATCCTGATTTGCTGTAATATAAGCCTGCATAAATGCATGTCTGAAAGCATCTACTTCATCATCCCATCCTTCTTGTACGGGATTTGTTTTTAGCCCGTATTTTTTACCGTATTCCAACGCTTTGTTTTCATAATATATAGGTAATTGATATTTCTTTGTTGCCATAAAATTTCCCTTTCTAAAAAAAGTCATCCGATTTCGGATGACTTAATGTTTAATATACAATTTTTTATTTTTTACTTTTAAATTAACCGTGTCGTGAGGGGCGCATCGTTGTTCTAATTGTAATGTATCATCAGTAATTATAGAATAGGCATGGAGATAAACAGGTAAGATTCTACCGTTATTTTTTA
Source organism: Candidatus Gastranaerophilales bacterium (assembly GCA_944323365.1). GTDB lineage: Bacteria > Cyanobacteriota > Vampirovibrionia > Gastranaerophilales > Gastranaerophilaceae > SIG32. The sequence continues at coordinate 56,962 of CALUSG010000062.1, read as the reverse complement.
CTATAATAACTGCCGATGCTCCCTCTCCGACACGCATTAACTGCATTTTTAAACCTATTGCAGGAGAATAATCTGCATTTATTTTTGTTAATTCAGGTTTGATAGCATGAATACTATATAATGATCCGAAATAACAAACATACTTTGTATTATTTAATTTTGTATTAAACTCAACATCTTCGTTTTTTAATGCGTATTCAATAAATTTTTTGATAGAAGCGTCATTTTTATCTGTATAAATATGCCAGAATAATGCCCAGTATAAAACTAATAATATAATTGGAATTATTATTAAAATCTTTTTCATTTATATATTATATACAAAAAATTTTATTTTTGTGAATTACCCGATTGGCTATTTTCATCAATAAGAAAATTATTTGCATTTTCTATTCCGTACTGTTCAAGTGCAAATTTAAAACATTCAAGCCAGTCAATTTTTTCTTCAACTTCAGGCATTCTGGCAAATGAACCAACAACTTCAAATAACTCTTTAAGACGTGATTTTCTCTCAAAAGATGCACGTCTGTCTCCATAACGATAGATATAATTTGCATTTCTAACATTATCATCAATTTCCAAAAAGTTTGTTTTACCTCTGTCATTAACGCCTATTAATTCTTTTCCGTATTTAAAACAAGAAATAATTTCTGCGGTTTTTTCTACCATTGGAACAATGATTTTTCTGTTTATGGAATCTAAAATCATGTTCAAACGTGCTTCTTGTCCGCTGACTGAATAATTTAATTCTGTTGCCGTTCTCTGGGCTGATTGGATATTGCCTGCCATATTTTTGAAAATACCTGTAGCGCTTTCGATTGTTGATTTGAAGTAATTCAAAAAATCCCAGCCGACCATTGCTTTGTCAAACGATAAAGGCATAGGAGCAGAAGGCATAAGTGCTGCATCGTATTCAATAATTTTGCCTGGTTTGACCTCCTGCTGTCCTTTAAAACAACCTTTTGGCGCAAGATACGGAGGGTTCATCATTAAAGCAAGTGCATCAATCTGTTTATTTAATATTGTTGATGCCAGGCTGTTTAATATTAAAGCGACACGTAACGGTGAAACTCCTCGACCGGTTTGCGGTGATTCTATAATATTTGCATGTATAAAAGGATTTATTACAAAAGGATTATTTTCAAATCTTATAATTTCTTTCCGTGCCGCAACTACAATTAACCAATTTTTAAGAATTTTGCCGTCCGGTAGTTCTATGTCACCCCAGTACTCTAATATTTCAACTTTGCTACCGTCTACAGGTCTGTTATCATCTTTATTATACCTTTTATTTCCTGCCACCACTCCTTTCAGCATTTCTAATTTTTCTTTATTCAATAAATTATTTGATTTATCAGAATATAATTCTTCTACTGTCGAATAAGTTCTGTAAATTTTTGCACATTTGTCCCAGTTTTCACGATCATATTTATCAAAAACAAAGTCTTCTGCTCTAATGTGTTTGATTTTCGCGTTATCATAAATAACTTTTTCATCAATTACAAATCCTTTTCTTTCAGGACTAAGAATTTGTTCTTCAATTGTTTGAGGTCGTCTTACAGACTTTATTCTTGTTTCCCAGCCAACAAACAGTGTACTTTCTCCGGTTTCAACTATACTGTCAATAATTTTTTCGATTTCATTTTCAATTTTCATCTGTTCAAAAGTATTTACAAGCATAGCTTTTTGTCTGTTTGCATAGCTCTGTGTCTGAGGGGTAGTTCCTGACACATCAAACATGGCATCAGGGTTAGAATACAAGTTTTCACTAATATGTGATTTTAAAGTTTGAGCAAGTTCATATATATCAGGTAATTCAATCTTATTGTCCCAGCCGTTCACTTTAGGAATGTCTGAATTGTAAACTGCATCCCTGACAAGTTTTATATCACTCAACTGAATACTTCTGCGTTCATTAAAACGATCAAACATATCAGTGATACTTCCGACTAAAAAATTTGCTTCCCTATCGGAGATTTTTTTTGTTAAATCTTCTGTTTCTACTTTCATATTTATTACCTTTCCTTGTTAAATATTGAATATATTTCTATATCCTGCATTTTGCCGTTCCGTAATGTTTCATTTTTCAAGAGTGCTTCCTTTTTAAAGCCGGCATTTTTTAACAGTGTTTTTACTCTGAAATTCTCAGGATATACAAGAGCCTTTATTTTTATAAATCCGTATGTTTTAAAGCAGTAATTCAAAAATATCTGTGCGCAAAGCTTTGTATAATTACCCCAGAATCGTCTGTCAAAGCAGGTTGTAATTTCTGCGCTGTGTAATTTATTTCTGCCTCCGATTAAATTATCAAGATAAACAATACCGCTGACCAAATCATTTTCAACTATTACAAAAAATAACGGCGCTGTTCGATTGATAAGATTAAGAAAATAACTATATGCATTTTGACCGTTACAAGCATAATCATCATCCAGAAATTTTGAATATCTAATGTATAAAAATAATGCCTGTTCGAAATAAACAGAATTTTCCAGCGGATTTTTAAACTCCGGCATTAGAAAACCGCCTTTTCAAATTTGATATAGGCGTTATCTGTTGTAAAAGCATCAAGTTCTCCGTTCAATAATTTTTGTCTTATGTCATGTTGAATTCCTGTTAACGCTTCTGCTTGAATTCCATTTATAAATGTTTCACATTTTGTATCCCTGTTAAAATAACGAAATACCGCTGCTTTTGAAAAAATGACATCCTGAGGTACTTCTTTTATATTCATATAAACTTTTTTAGGCGGCTTGTTTTTCGATTTTTTTAAATCTTCAATAAATTCTTTTTCTATTTTCATTTTAATCAGTTCATCAAGAGATTTATTATTTAACAGTATCTCTTCTGCATCACTATTTTTCATGTTTACTCCTTATTAATATCTAAATTTTACTGTCATCAAGATTTGCGATAGTGATAATTTTTGCAGGTTTGTAGCCTTCTTGTTCTGGCGTATTTACTGACAAACCTAAATATTTACATAAACTTTCAAGCGCTTTAAGACCGGCAGATGTATCCCGCAGTTTTTTCTTCCCTGTAAAACAACCTTCTTTATCCAATACATCTTCTTCTTCAAGCGAAAATTCAGCGATTTGCAAAAGTTTTTGGATAACGTAGCCTTTATTTACTCTTAACGAAGAAATTTGACTTTTAAGTTGAATTTTAATTTCTTTAATTATTAATTCGTTGGATAAAAGTTCTGCGGCAACTGTTTTTAAATCTTTTGATTTATATCCGGCATTTTGTGCGGAAAGCTCTCCGTTGAGGGTTTTAATGTATTCTAAAACAAATCTTTTTTGTTGTTTGGTCAAATGTTTCATTGTACTTTGTTATATTCAATTATGTAGTTTTCGTTACAATTTGTTGTATTATTTGAAATTTATGAGAAAAAATTGTATAATAATCATGCTATTTATATTTCGGCTAGTGTAAATCTTAACAGGGGGTAAACTTCCTGTTTTTTTTTTGAAGAAACATATTCAAGCCTTAAGAGCCTAGCAAAATTTTGTAAACTATTTGTCGGATATAACATTTTTCATTATAATAAAAGTAATGAACGACCTGGATATATCAAGATTAGAAGAAATAAAAACAAAAGTACATGAAAAACTTGAACAGACAGAACTGTTTCAATATAAAGGAAGTGTATCTAAACTATTAGGATTAACAGTAGAAGTAAAACTTCCCGGCTTAAAAATAGGTGATTTATGTTATATAGAAACCAACGACGGTCAGCAGAAGCCAGCGGAAGTTGTTGCGTTTAAAGGTGAAATGGCACAATTACTTTTGCTCCTTGACGGCGTAGGTATAGGGCAAGGAAGTTTAGTAACATCATCAGGCCGACCCATTATTATTCCTGTGGGAGATTTCTTATTAGGACGTTTAATTGACCCTATGGGGCAACCAATAGACGGCAGACCTCTTGACACAACCGGAGCACAATGGCGTTCTATAGAAGGGCCACCGCCAGGTCCTTTTGAAAGACCAATTATTAATGAAATATTTTCAACCGGTGTAAGAGCTATAGATTCATGTATGACAATGGGTTGTGGACAGCGTTTAGGATTATTCGCAGGCTCAGGCGTCGGTAAAAGTACATTATTGGGCATGATTGCAAGAAATTCAGATGCTGATGTAAACGTTATGGCACTAATAGGAGAACGGGGTCGTGAAGTTAAAGAATTTGTAGAGGACTCTCTTGGAGAAGAAGGCATGAAAAAATCAGTTCTTGTTTGTTCAACAGGAGATAAACCTCCATTAATACGTCAAAAAGCGTTGTTGGCCGCAACAGCAGTATGTGAATATTTTAGAGATCAAGGCAAAAAAGTATTTTTAATGACAGATACCGTAACCCGTTGTGCAATGGCCGGCCGTGAAGTAGGCTTGGCAACAGGTGAACCCCCGACAATGAAAGGTTATCCTCCATCAATTTTTTCTTGGCTTCAAAAAGTTCTTGAACGTGCAGGAAACAGCCCTAAAGGTTCTATAACAGCTTTATACACTGTTCTAATGGAAGGTGATGATATATCAGACCCGATTGTTGATACTGTGCGTGGTATTGTAGACGGACACATATTCTTGTCAAGAAAGGTTGCCGAAATGAATCATTATCCGGCAATTGATGTTTTAGGAAGTATTTCAAGGCTTATGTCTGCTATTGCAACTCCTGAGCATAAAGAAGCTGCCGGTAAAATGCGAAAAATCCTTGCTATGTATCGTGAAAATAAAGATTTAATTGATGTTGGCATGTATCAACCAGGATCAAACCCAAAACTTGATATAGCAATCGAAATGATACCTCAAGTTAACGCTTTTTTACAGCAACGGACATCCGAAAGCGTTACTATGGAAAATACAATAAATACTCTTATAAATATGATGAAAGATGTTGATATATAATTTTTTGTGCTAAAATAATCGGGTAAAGGAATTTTTTATGATTTTACCTGATAATTACGGAATTGCCCTATTAATGACTTTGTTTGCAGGTGTATCAACTGCAATAGGCGGCGGAATTGCTTTTGTTGTTAAAAAAAACAATCTAAAAGCTTTATCTATTGGCCTTGGGTTTTCTGCCGGCGTAATGATTTTCTTATCATTTAACGAAATCATCCCCGAAGCAGGCGAAATGTTAAAAGTAAACTTTCCTCATAACTACAACTGGATAGTTTACTTAGGATTTATTATCGGTATAATTGTTGCAATATTAATAGACTATTTTTTGCCTGACCACATTGATGCAGAAGAATTAATGCATCCTGATATTCCGAGCCATAATAAACATATGTTAAAAAGAGCCGGATTATTTACCGCTATAGCTATTTGTGTACATAATTTTCCGGAAGGTATGGCAACTTTTTTGACTACAACTCAAAATTTTGCACTGGGATTGTCTGTTGCGGTCGCTATCGCAATACATAATATTCCCGAAGGTATTGCTGTAGCTCTGCCTATATATCAGGTAACCGGTAAAAAAAGATATGCAATGCTTTATGCTGCATTATCAGGCATCACTGAACCTATTGGAGCTTTAGTCGGAATGTTTATTTTTGGACTTTTCTTACCGCAAATACTTATTGGGGCTCTAATGGCTGCTGTTGCCGGAATTATGATTTACATTGCTTTTGATACCTTATTACCGCTTGCAAAAGAATATGGGAACTGGCACTTATCAATGATTGGTATTGTTTCAGGAATTTTATTTATTTGGATAAGCTTAATTTTGATAGGGTAATTTTTTATGAAAGAATTTTTAAAAAAAATAGCTGCAAAAAAAGATTTATCATTTGACGAAATTAATACTATCGTATCTAAAATAGCAAATAATGAAGCCTCTGATGCTCAAATAGGTGCATTTTTAATCGGTATTACTCAAAAAGGAGTTAATAAAGAAGAATTTTATGCATTTGCAAGTTCAATGAGAAAATTCGCAAGACGAGTTATCACTGATGAGGTAGTTGTTGATAGTTGCGGTACAGGAGCTGATTTTTCAGGAACAATAAATGTATCAACTTCTGCGGCAATTGTTGCGAATGCTTGCGGGGCAAAAGTAGTAAAACAAACAAATTCCTCTATTACAAGTTTTTGCGGCAGCAGCGATTTTTTACACGCTTTAGGACTGAAAATTGTCCAAACACCTGATGACGCCCTTAAAGAATTTAAAACTCACGGTATAACATTTGTTCATTCACCGTATTTTAATGATTTTGCAAAAGTAAATAACCCTATAAGACAGCAAATCGGCATTAAAACTATATTTAACTATCTAGGGCCGTTAATTAATCCTGCGTTCCCTGAATATCAATTGCTGGGTGTTTCTTCCAATGAAATGTGCTTTAAAATGGCTTACGCTTTACAAAAATTAGGAACAAAACGTGCCATCGTCGTTAATGGATTAAACCCTAATATAGATGAAATAAGTTTATGTTCTAAAAGTACAATTTTTGAACTCAACAACGGAGAGATAAAAGAATATTCCGTTGTACCGGAAGACTTTGGCTTTAAAACAGCAGATTTAAAAGATTTACAAGGTGGAAGCGGTATTGAAAATGCCCGCATTGTTACCGAAATTTTTAAAGGCGAAAGAAAAGATGCTCGATATAATATTATTTGTTTGAACGCAGGGGCAATGCTTTATCTTTATGGAATTTCTACAGATATTCAAAGCGGTATTAATTTAGCTCAAAAAGCTATTTCTCAAGGCTTTGTCTATCAAAAACTACTATCTCTCCAAAATGCTATTATAAAAGCTTAAAGAAATACTAAACGTAATTTTTTTTAATGTATGCTTGATTATTAAATACGTTTATGATTATATTAATCTTGGAAAAGGTAATTCCTCTTAGCCTTATTCCAGGAATACAACAAGCGGCGGTTGTGTTCTGAATAGTTACTATAACAATAAAAAAGGAACATCAAATGTTAAAAATCAGATTAAAAAGATTGGGTGCTAAGAAAAACCCTACATACAGAATTATCGTTATTAATTCAACTACAAAACGTGAAGGCAAACCTATTCAAGAATTAGGTCACTATAATCCGAAAACTAAAGTTATGCAGTTAGACAAAGCCTCTGCTGAAAGCTGGATTAAAAAAGGTGCACAACCAACTGAAACCGTTTCATATTTAATCAAAAACTGCAATGCTGACGGAACATTGAATTATAACAAGAAAGAAACTGTAAAACTTTCTAAAAAAGCTCAGGCTAAAGCTGCTGCAGAAGCAGAAGCAAAGGCTCAAGCCGAAGCTGAAGCTAAAGCTGCTAAAGAAGCTGAAGAAGCTGCAGCAAAAGAAGTTGAAGAAACTACAGCTGAAGCTTAAAATAACATTTTTTACACAAATAGACAGCCATATAGGCTGTCTATTTCTATAAATACATATCCGATTAACAAAAATTTTTAAGATTCTTTAGAAAAAAATTTGATTATACCATATACATAATCCATTAAATTATACTCTTCCAGCTTTTTATCATGTTCAACGAGTTTGCTTATTATCTCAGAAAGTTCCAGTCCCCTTTTTTTAGTTATTTTTCCTTCTTTTACAAAAGTATCTTTAGGATACAAATTTTTAATGACATGATTTTCATTAATCGAACCTTTAAGTTTTAACTGAGAAGATAATTTTTGAGCAGTTTTGGGAGATTTCTGCATAGCAACATTAAGAGCCACAGCTAAGTCTTTCGCAGTTGCATTTACAATTTTAATTTTTTGTAATTTTACCATAAGACCTCCTTACAAAACTAATTTATAACCACCGCCATAAATAGTTTCAATGTACTTTTTACCATCTGAAATTTTATCAAGTTTAGCTCTCAAATGTCTTATATGTACACGGATAGTCTCAATATCATCGTCAGGAGAATAGCCCCAAACTTCTTTTAACAACTGGGCTGAGGAAACCATGTTTCCATGATTTTGAAATAATAAATTAAAAATATCAAACTCAATAGGAGTTAATTTTGCTTGTTTATCCTTAATTTTAACGCAATAAGTTTCAGGCATCAAAGTAATATCACCTAAACTTAGTAAATCTCTGGTAGAAGCTGATTCGGGGATTTGATGTGAACGTTTCAATAAAGCTCTTATTCTTATTATCAATTCTTCCATCTCAAAAGGTTTTACCAAATAATCATCAACACCGATATTAAAACCATTTACTTTATCGTTGAGCTGTGATAATGCCGTAAGCATTATTATCGGAATATTTTTAGTTTCATCATTTTTTCTGATTCTTTGAGCAACAGTAAAACCATCCACTTCAGGCATCATTACATCAAGCACAACCACCGAAGGTAACTCCTGCTTGCATAATGCAAACCCCTTTACACCGTCAAAAGCTTGAATAACTTTATATCCAGCCAGTTCAAGATTTACTTTTATTAATTCATTGATTGATAAATCATCATCGATTACTAAAATCTTATTCATACTAAAATTTTATAACAAAATTTTATAATTACTGTTACAAGGTTAATAATTCTTAACAAAAATAGTACACCTGAACGGTACAATATTCTTATATTTCAGCTATATTTCTAAAAAGAAAAAAATAATTTTTTTAAAAAAAAGTGTAAAATTTACAAATTTTTGGATTTTTATTGTAATATGTTATAGCGTAATAGATATACATTTTTATAAGGAGGCACATGAATTGGCAATAACTTCACCTTTTACAGCGTTCAATGAAAGCGGAGAAATCCACTTAGGACAACATGTTTTAGCAGAATTTTTTGAATGTGATCCCAACACATTAAACAGTTTAGATAAAGTAGAAAAATACATGGTGGATGCCGCACTTGAATGTGGTGCAACTATTGTCCAAAAATGTTTTCATATGTTTAACCCCTACGGAGTTTCAGGAGTAGTAATTATTTCTGAAAGCCATTTAGCTATTCATACTTGGCCTGAACTCGGATATGCGGCTGTTGATTTATTTACTTGCGGAGATAAATGTGATCCAAAAGTTTCTTATGAATTTTTGAAAAAAATGTTTAATTCAAAAAAAGCAACATTTACAGAATTAAAACGTGGAATTATTGATAAAGAAACAATGAAAGTCGCAGAGAAACCTTTTGAAATAATGCAGCAAACAATAAATTAAAAAGCCGGTTAACGGCTTTTTTAATTTATGTAAAAAAATTCTTATAAAGCATGACAAATAAAAATTCTTATTTTATTATCAACATGCGGAGGTTTAATGCTGGAAAACATTCTTGATAAAAAATCTAATTTTGATTTAACATCAAAAAGTACATTTTCGAACGAGTCAGATATTTTTACATCAAGGTCTTATGCGGCACTTTTGGCTCGTAATTCTATTCCGTATTATCACAGAAAATTAGCCGATAATTATGTAATAATAAAAAAAGTATTCAAATTTCAAGCTGTAATGAGCCGTATCAGTAATGTTGAAAAAGCTTTATTGAAAAAATATGATTTTAATACACTGGAATTTACCACGATGAAACAGATGTATGAAGAGTTAGCTTTACTGCAAAAATGGGCTACAGATGAAAAATTAAAAGATGATGCAGAAAAATTATTGGAAATACGTGTAAAAGAATTAAAATTTTTAGATGCAAGCAGATATGCAACCGTAACTAATGAAATTTATAATGGATATATGGCATTAGAGCATTATCTGCAAGAGATTAGCCGTTTCCCTAACTAACCAAATTAGCATTCGTTTTCATATCCAAAATTTTTAAGTGCTGATTGTTTTTTACGCCAATCTTTTTCAATTTTAACATTCAATTCAAGATAAACTTTTTTTTCAGTAATTTGTTCAAGTTCTTTTCTAGCTTCTGTGCCAATTTTTTTAAGCATAGAACCGCCTTTGCCAATTAAAATCCCTTTTTGGCTTTTTGTTTCACAAAAAATTGAGGCATAAATTTTATCTATATTTTCCTGTTCGAAATAATTTTCGACTTTTACAGCAACAGAATGCGGGATTTCATCAGAGGTATTTAAAAGAATTTTTTCTCTTATAATTTCTTCAGAAACATCACGCATTGTCTCTTCCGTAACAACATCTTCAGGATATAATAAATTTCCATCAGGTAAATTTTTATATATATTTTTTATAAGTGTATCTATATTTCGGCCTGTTTTTGCTGAAACTCTTATAACAGGTAAATTTTTATCAAATAAAGTTTTATAGGTTAATAAATTTTCTTCTACTTTTGACAAATTTTTAATTTTATCGACTTTATTCATTACAATTATAATCGGAACACTCGTTTGCAAAAGGTTTTGAGCTATCCATTTATCACCTTTACCTGCAGGTTCAGAACCATCCGTTAAAAATAAAATTAAATCCGCATCAGGAATAGAAATTTTTGCTTCGTCCAACAAAAATTCCCCAAGTTTATTCAATGGTTTATGTACTCCAGGAGTATCAATAAAAACAATCTGCCCGACATCAGTTGTATAAATTCCTTTTATACGTTTTCTGGTAGTCTGAGCTTTATCCGTAGTAATTACAATTTTTTGACCCAATATTTGATTTAAAAGAGTTGATTTTCCAACATTTGGTCTACCTACTATTGTTACAAATCCACATTTCATATAAAAATTATAACATAAAAGGTATCAATTTATTAACAAACTAGCAATTTTTTTTTTCATGAGTTATTATATTATTAGTGTAGTGTATCGGGAAAGTGATGATAAATAAAAAACATTTACTGGCATTTGCAGCAATTATATGTTTGACTTTTGCACAAGCAGAAGCATCAAGTCTTGTACAACTTGATGTAAAAAAAGCTGCGGATAACTCAATTGATGTAACTTTTTATACTACAGAAATAACAGGCACCCCGATGGTTACAAGAAAATCAAACAATAAATACGTTGTTCTGATGCCAAATGTAGCCGGTCAAAATACTTCTGCACCTGATTTAAGTTCTGTCAAAGATATAATAACAAATGTTGACGTAAAAAACGTTGACGACGGAATGAGCGGTTACACAAAAATAACTTTTATTACAACTAAACCGGTAAATATAAAAACACATATACAAAAGGCTCAACCATTATCAACAGAAGAAAAAGAAGCTAGAGCCTTAATAGCACAAGTAAAAACACCTCAAGCCACTGAAAAAACAATTGAAAAAAAAGTTGAGAAAAAGGTTGAAAAAAAGGTTGAGAAAAAAGTCGAAAAACCGAATTCTACACCTGTAAAAAACACTATAAAAACTTCAACTCCTGAAGTTAAAAAATCAGTTATTCAAAATCCTGAAAAAACCGAACCGAAAAAGGCCATTTCAAAACCGGCAGAATCACTTTCTAAGCCGGTTTCAACAGAACCGTCTATCTCACAAGAAGAAAATAAACTTGATATAAAAGAAATTGATAAAATAGAAAAAATTTCAAAAACTGAACCTCCAAAACAAAAGAACTCAATGAGTTGGATGTTTTTAATTCCAATTTTTGGTATCTATCTTATTATCAAAATGTTAAAAAAATCCGTACAACGTTCTAACGCTCTTAAGTTATCCTTTAGAGAAAATCTTGCACAAAAGCCTTATGTACAAGAAAATTATGATGATTTAATTAACGATCCCGATTTAAATTGGCGTGAAAGATATCAAAAATTCATAAAAGAATCTCAAAATGAAATTAAAGAAAGAAAATACAACTTTATACAACCAACAGAAAAAAACAATGACAAAATTTTGAATGACACTGACGAAAAACATTTAAAATCTGAAAGTGTTTTACCAAAAACAACAGAAAAAATAAATGACGAAACTTTGAATGGTGCTTATAAAAAACGTTTAAAACCTGCAAGTACTTTACCCAAAACAACTGATAAATCAAATAATAAAACATTGAATGATATTGATAAAAAACGTCTTGAACTTGAAAATACTTTATCAAAAACACCTGAAATATATAATACACAAATTGATTTTACAGAGAAAAAAGAAGTTCAATCCGAAGATGACGCAATACAAAATGAGCTATTAAATATAAAACTTAAAGCTTTTGCAAAACCAGTATCATTACATACTACACAAAGAAATCGTATTAAAAAAATACTACCAAAATTAAATCAAGATAAAGAAGGAAAATTTGTTAAACTACAAGAGAATGTTCTTAATTTTTCGAAGAGACAATTCAATAATGCGAATTTAAGCGTGACAGACTTAGTTGCAAAGGGAAGTCAAATATTGCAAGATAACAGTGAATCTGTTCAAATGATAGAAAAAGAACAAGATTACTTAATATCATCCCTTGATGAATATTTTAAACTTCTTGATAAAGAGCAAAGAAACCAAAATCAACATATTGAGCTTTCGCAAAAAATAGCCGAAACGCTTGCACAACTTAAGCCTTCAATGCATTTAAAAAGCAGTGCTGCTTCAAATCCTATTGAAACAAAAAACAATAAATATTTAAATGGTTTAGTAATTAAATCCGGTTATAATATTGACGAAAACAGAGGGTTTTATTTAGTAAGCCTGGATGGAATAACCGCATTAGTTGGTAGAGTCAAAGATGAAATTTTTGTATTCAAAAAATTTGACGAAAATGTTGATAAACTCCAAGTTCGATTAGATAACGAAAATGTTTATATGGTAAAAGCCGGTGATTTTAAATCACTTGTAGACGTTGATGAAAACAAAATGGGTGTACTCATTGAACTTTAGGTATTAAATGGTTAAAAAAATTTTTATAATTTTAGTGATATTAGGAGGGAGTTTGCTTTGTTTAAATTTCCTGAAGCCGCATGAAGGCTTAAATACGACTAAAATACAGTTTGCAAGCTGGGGTTCAAAATCCGAAGTTGATATATTAAAACCTCTTTTACATAAATTTGAGGAGGAAAACCCTGATATCAAAATAGAATTTATGCATATTCCCCAAAATTATTTTCAAAAGATTCATCTTTTATTCGCTTCAAACACGGCTCCTGATGTTATTTTTATAAATAATCATTATCTTCCTATATATGCAAATGCAGGGCTGTTAGAACCGTTACAAGCAGGTAGCGTATTTTATACAAAGGCATTAAAAGCTCTTTCCTGGGGAAATACGTTATATGCAATTCCTAGAGATATTTCAAATTTAGTAATATTTTATAATAAGGATATATTTGATAAAAACCAAATTCCTTATCCAACAAAGGATTGGAATTTTGGACAATTTTTAGAAACCGCACAGAAGCTTACGAATAATGGGGTTTATGGAATAAGTTTTGAAGAAGACTCCTTATTTTATTTACCATATTTAATGAGCGAAGGCGGTGGCATCTTATCAGATGATTTATCAAGAATAATAATTGAAGATAAACAAAGCCAAAAAGGATTAAATTTTTACGCAGACTTGAGAAAAAAATATCACGTAGCACCATTAAAAGAAGAGATTGCTAGTGCAACAATGGCTCAAATGTTTTTACAAGGCAAAATAGCAATGCACCTTTCAGGCAGATGGCTTGTACCAAAATATAGAGAAGAAGCTGATTTTGAATGGGATGTAATTTCATTTCCAAATGGAGATGCAGGCAGTATAGTACCTTTAGATACCTCGGGTTGGGCAATTTCTAAATCATCAAAACACAAAATACAGGCAAGAAAACTTGTTGATTATTTATCATCAAAAGAAAGCATAATTGAATTTAGTAAAAGCGGATTAATTGTACCGGCGAGAAAAGATGTTACTGAAAGCCCATATTTTTTGGACAATAAAAAGCCATACAATTCAAAAGTTTTTCTTGATATTATTAATACATCAAAACCTACCCCTGTATCTGTTGATTATAAAGAAATTCAAGATAATTTGAAAGGTAAATTTGAATATTTATTCAATTAATACTATAATAATTGCATTATGAAAGAATATGATATTTATATAGTTCCAACACCAATAGGAAATTTAGATGACATAACTCAAAGAGCAATTAAAATTCTGAAAGAAGTTGATATTATTGCTTGTGAAGACAAACGTATTACTCAAAAACTTTTAAATCACTATAAAATAGATACAAAATGCATTTCTTACCATAAATTCAATGAAAAACAACGAATTGAATTTTTTGTAAAAATATTAAATGAGAATAAAAAAATAGCATTAGTGTCAGACGCAGGAACTCCCTTAATATGCGATCCCGGTTCAATCATGGTTCAAGAACTAAGAGATAAAGGGTTCAAAATAACAGCATTACCCGGAGCGAATGCTCTAATAACATTTCTATCGCAAATTCCAAGAGAAGACGAACAATTTAAATTTATAGGCTTCATGCCCAAAACACAAGTGCAAATTGAAAAAATTATAATCGAAAATCAAAATGTTGATCTAGTATTTTATGAATCGCCAAATCGAATAATAAAAACATTGGAAATAATACAAACAAAACTACCAAATGCCCGAATAGCAATTGGAAGAGAACTTACAAAGCTATTCGAAGAAATTATAATTGATGAAATTAATTCAATAATAAATCATTTTGAAAAAACTTCCCCAAAAGGCGAATTTGTATGCTTAATATACCGCAACAAAAACATTAAAAATAATTTAGATATTGATAAAAAAATTAACATTTTAAAAAATAAAAATTTTAAAGCAAAGGAAATTGCAACTATATTATCTGAATTTTACGATTTTAATAAAAATGAAATTTATAAACGAGTTTTAAAACAATAAAAAAAGACGTCTAAATATACGATTTTTATTTGTTTTTTTAATGTTTTATGATATAATTTTGGTTAAGGATAGTAGAAGTTTAAGGGATCTAAATTCTTGATTTTATATAGAAAATTAAATAAGTTTATTATAACGATAGTATTAATGGCAGCATTTCCCCTTAATGCTTTTGCTATAGGCGATTTTTGGGGCAAAAAAAGTATAGACCCTGATAAACAACCTGTTCAAGAAATACCTCAAACTTCTGAAACCTCACAACCCTCTTCTGAAGAACAATCCGAAACCCAATCAAAGGTAATTGATAAGGAACAACGTATAATTCGTGAAATTGAAATATACGGACTTAATGCCATGGATCCTGCTGATATTCTTGGCAAAATGGTTCTACAAGAAGGATCTGCATATAACAGAGATTTAGTACAAACTGATTTAAAAACGATTTACCAGCTAGGGTATTTTTCTGAAAACATGAAAGCAATACCTGTAAATAATCAAGACGGTACAGTTACATTAAAAATAATTCTTGAAGAAAACCTTCCTGTAAAAGATTTTACTATAGAAGGGAACACCGTTGTTTCAACAGAAGAGATATTAGATTGTCTTTTACCAATGAAAGGAAAACCTCAAAATATAGCTCAAATTAATGAATCCATATATGATATTCAAAATATATATTCATCTAAAGGTTATATTTTAGCACGTGTAGAATCAGTAAAAGATGATCCTGACGGTACGATAAACATAAACATAAAAGAAGGTACAATAAATAAGATTCTAATACAGGGGAATGAAAAAACAAAAGACTTTATAATAGAGCGTAATGTTTTGACAGAACCAGGAATGATATACAATGAAAATCTTATAAAAGAAGATTTAGTAAGATTATATGCGACCCAGGCATTTGAAGATGTAACACGAGAGATAGAGCCGACATCAGAAGATCCTGATTTATATGACATAACAATAAAAGTCGATGAACAAAGGACAGCGAATATTTCTGTTGGTGGTGGTATTGATACTGTAACGGGTCTATTTGGTTCTTTAGGTATTGCAGATAATAACTTTAGAGGAAGAAATCAACGACTTGCCTTAAATGGTTTAGTTGGTACAGGTGTAATGCTTAATGATGCATCTGTTAAAGATCATATGAATATTCAAGCTGAATTAAGCTTTTTTGAACCATATTTTTTCAATGCAGATAACTCTTTAATGGCAAAAGTATTTTTTAGAGATTTTGGAAGTTACCAAGTTCCGTTAGCTATTGAACAACGTATCGGTGCTGAAGTAACCGTAGCACACCGAGTTAAAAGCAATAAGCATACAACAGCAACGTTCTCCCTTGGTGTTGAAAATATTAATGTAAAGGAAGGTGATTTTAACAGGATTTCGAATCTATATAACAAATACAATGTACCAATAAGTCGCCGTGCAGAACAACTTGAAGGCGGTTTATTCTTATCATTAAGTCCTGCCTTAATATACGATACAAGAGATTCAGCAACCGTCACAAGGCATGGTACATTAGCAAGTATCAGATTTGATGAAGAAATAGGGCTTGATGGATTCGACAAAACACACGGAAAATTAACAGGTATGATTAAACAATATATTCCTGTTGGTAAAAAATCATCTTTATCATTCACTGCTAAAGCAGGAGGAAAAATACACGGTGACAATATGCCAGAAGCTATGGCATATAGATTAGGTGGTCCATATACCATAAGAGGTTTTAAAATGAGCGGTGTAGGTACAGGTAATGCTTTTGTAATGGGTTCAGCTGAATTTGCAACTCCTATCCCGTTTGTTGATAGAACAAGAATTAAATTTTTACAAAACATAAGATTAACTGCATTTGTTGATGCAGGTAAAATATTTGATACAACAATATCAGATACATTGTATGACAGACCGACATATGCTATCACAGCCGGTGTTGGTGTAAAATTATATATTCCAGGAATTGGTCCGTTATCAGTTGATTATGGTATTCCACTCACGAATCCGGGTGATAACGGTTCAAGAAACGGATACTTTACATTTGGTGTAGGCGATTTAATGTACTAGGAGGAAAAATGAAAGACTTCAAATTAGTTATTACAGCATTAGCATTGATTGCAACATTTGGTTTAAAAGCAAATGCTGCGGGCGTTGGCTTTATCAATTATCAAAAAATCCAAGAAAACTATTCTTTTGCGATACAAGCAGTTAAAGAGGTTGATGCAAAGGGATTGGAGCTGCAACAATACATGATTGATAAGGAAAAACAATACAAAACTTTAGACACTCCGTTAAAGAAAAAGAATTTTGAAGATGCGACTGCTCGTGAATATAAAGCAAAAGAAGAAGCTTATATGAAATTAAAAATGACAAAAGAAGAGCAAATATATAACAAAATTCAAGCAGCTACAAAAGATGTAATGGTAGAACAAAAACTTGATGCTATTTTATCAGACAGAGTAATCTTTGTCGGAGGATTAGACATTACAGATTTGGTAATTCAAAAGTTGAAAAATGGTAAATACTAAGGAGTACTCATGAAATACTCTCAAGACGGCACACAATATCATATAGGTTTAAAACCCGGTGACGTAGGTAAATACGTAATATTACCAGGCGATCCTAAAAGATGTAAAAAAATAGCTGAATATTTAGATAATGCTGAATTAATAGCTGATAGACGTGAATATACAACGTATACCGGCTATCTAAACGGAGAAAAAGTAAGCGTTACTTCAACAGGCATAGGCGGCCCTTCCGCAGCAATTGCTTTAGAAGAGCTTGTAAAAGTAGGAGCTGATACATTTATAAGAGTTGGTACTTGCGGAGGTATAGCAACAGAAGTTAAAGGCGGTGATATTGTAATCGCAACCGGTGCAATACGAATGGAAGGCACAAGCAAAGAATATGCCCCTATCGAATTTCCGGCAGTTGCTAATATTGAAATAATTAACGCTTTATCTGAAGCCGCAAAAAAACTTAATTATGAATCTCATACTGGAATTGTACAATGTAAAGATTCTTTCTACGGCCAGCATAATCCTGATATAATGCCGGTAAACTATGAATTAACCAACAAATGGGAAGCATGGAAACGTCTTGGCTGTTTAGCTTCTGAAATGGAATCAGCCGCATTGTTTGTAGTTTCAAGTTATTTAAAAGTCAAAACAGGTTCTGTTTTTTTAACGGTTGCAAACCAGGAACGAGAAAAACTAGGGTTAGAAAATCCGGTTGTTCATGACACTGAAAAAGCTATTAAAACCGCTATTGAAGCATTAAAAATTCTTATCAAAAAAGGGTAAACTTATGTTTAATAATAGAAATAAAACAAAATATATAGTCAAAACTTGTTCAGGTGAAGATGTACAAGAGCTACAAAATTTACTGAACGAAATGTCCATGAACGGATGGGAACTATATAGCATGCAAGAAGTTGAGTCCGATGATGGCTTTGTCTATAACTGCATTTTTATGACAGATGCTAAAAATAACTCGGAAAATGCTGATGAAATTAATATATCAACATTTAAAAGTCAAATGGAAAAAATGCTTTCACCCAAATTATCTCCTTATGAAAACTGTTTGGATTTACAAAATAAAATACGACAGCAAAAGGACAAAATTGCTAAAATTAAAATGGAGCTTGATGGAGCGGATCCTGCAGCTAGAAAAAAACTTAATGATAAAATTTCAGCCGGGTTAAAAGAGCTTGAAGATTTAAAATTAAAACTGGCAAAAGCAACCTCTCCTGATGTCATGTTTTCTAAATTACAAGAAGATAAACTTTCTATCAATTTAAGTGAAGAGTTATTGGGATATGTTGATGCTGATAGAGATTCTCAAGAAGAAGAACTTATTGCTGAAACCGTAAAATCCAGGCTCAAACTTACCGAAGAAATAGGCTACGTAATCCCTAAAATAGTATTCCGTGATGATGTAAACCTAAACCCGTTTGAATTTTGTATTAAAGTTAGAGGAGATGAAGTTTTCAAATCTTTAATTTATCCTAACCATCTTATGTTTTTTACTGATGAATTAAAACTTGAGAAAAAAATTAAGAACTCAGTTTATGATATTGATAAAATTAGCGGCAAAAAAATTGTTTGGATTGAAAAATCTAAGACTAAAGATTTTTGGTATCACGGCTTAACCGGTACTGAATATATTGCAAGAGCATTAGAATTTATTGCCGTTAAATATGCTGATGATTTATTGGATTATGATGATCTAGACAAATATATAGAAGTTGTAAACAATACTAACTCTTTCTTAGTTGATAATGTAATTCCGGATTTTATTTCTTTAGCTGAACTAAAATTTATATTAACCAGCCTTATAAAAGAGAGGGTTTCAATTAAAGATATATCTTATATTTTTGAAAAAATAAATGATTATGCTGAAGATAGCACTAAATCAGATTTACTAAAAAAATTAAGACTTGCATTATCACGTCAAATTTGTAAAAGATATGCAAATTCTGACGGATATATAAGTATTATAGAATTATCAGATAAGACAATTGAAGATATGATGCTATACCTGGAAGATGGCGAAGATGCAATAATCAAAATAGACGGAGAATTTGCAGAAAAAATGGCAAACAAAATTTCTAAATTAGTTAAAAAATGCAATATAAATACTCCTATACTTTTAGTACCAATGGATTACAGACAAATGTTATATGGAATATTGTCACTATATATTAACAATATCGTAGTTTTGGCAGGTGAAGAAATAGGCTGTGATTATAAACTGGAAATTTTAGGGGAAATATAATTGCAGATAAAACGCATACAAAGTTACGATATAAATTTTTGCCGCAAGCTAAAAGAGAATGAAAAGAAGCCATATAATGATGCAATAGAACAGGGGAAAAAATTTTTAGGTATTGAAAATGTTGCAATGATTATCCATGGTTCTTGTTATCCGTCAATCAACAAAGATGCAAACATTGGTTCGCCATATTCTAAAGGTGCATTCAAACTTATAGAATTTGAAAAACTGCATGGATTCAACGCTAATCAGCTCGGCCCTATTGGTAAAATCACAGCTCAAAACTATTCGCCATACGAGAGCAAAGTGTTTTCTAGAAACAACCTTTTTATTGATTTATATGATTTAACACAAAAAGAATATGCAAATATATTGTCATTAGAAACATATAACAATGTAACTTATAAAAATTCAATTAAAAATGCAAACTACAATATTACGAATTTTAAAGAAGCCTTTGAAAATTATGACATCGCTCTCAATGAAGCTTATTTTAAGTTTAAAACTTTATTAAAAGAAAATAATCCCGAAGCAATTAGATTAAATAATGAATTTACAGAGTTTAAAACAGCAAATGGTGATAGATTATTTTTTGACGGTGTTTTTAAAATCCTTTCAAATATTCACAGAACTGATGATTTTTCAAAATGGGATAGCGAACTTGATAAGAACTTAATAAAAAGGCTAAATCACAATGATAGAGCTGCACAAAAAAGGTTAGAGCTTATTGTCAATCGTTCCGGGAATAAAATTGAAAAAAATAGTTTTATACAATTTATTGCGGAAAAACAGGTCAGAGAAAAAACAGAATTAAGAAATAAATTAGATTTTAAATATATAAATGATTTACTGGTTGGATTTTCTAAAAGTGAATTATGGGCGAACCCAAATGCATTTCTCAAAGGCTATAAACTCGGCTGTCCATATGGAGGATTTGGTAACGGGCCCCAGGTTTGGGATATTCCGGTTTTAGATCCTCAAAAATTGTTTAATGAAGATGGTTCTTTAGGAATAGCCGGTCAACTTTTAAAAGATAAAATTGATTATGCTTTAAAATATTTTGATAATATAAGAGTTGATCATGTATTAGGCTTAGTGGATCCTTACATTTATAAGGAAAATTCTGTTATAAAAATCGACAAAGTTGTCCAACGAGATAAACTTGAAGCCGATAATATATCGAATTTACCCAAAATAGATCCTCAAGGAAACTTTAAAAAGGTATTGAAAAATATAATAATTCCAGCAATGAAAGCTCATGGTATAGATCCAAAAGATGCTGTTTGGGAAGATTTATGTACGGCAACGCCAACATTTTCAAATATATTTTATAATGAATTAAAACTGCCCGGAATAACACAATTAGAATGGCGTAGGGGAGAATATACGTCATTTGACAATTGGGCCTTAGTAGGTTCGCACGATTCCGTTCCCGCATTAAAAATGGATAAAAAAAATTCTGCTTGGAATACTGATTACTTAGCCGGATTTTTAAATGCAGACCCAATACATATTAAGGAAAAAGAAGAATTTAAAAGAAAAATTGACCAAAATCCAATAGAACATACAAAAGCAAAATTTGTAGAACTATTTAGAACCGCTAAAAATATACAAATTAGTTTTGCTGATTTTTTTGGAATAGATAAAGTATATAATTATGGCGGGCAATACAATAAATCTAATTGGAAATTAAGATTAAATAATAATTTTGAAGATACCTATCATAAAAATCTTGAAAGCCAAAACCCAACAGCTCTTAACATGCCTGAAATAATTGCTATGGCAGTAAGAGCTAAAATCGATATGCTTGTTGCAAAATCAAATGATAAAAATCCGCAAGAAGCCGACATTTTAAGAAATAATTTAGAGCAACAGACTAAATCCATGCTAAATGAATTAGATAAATATACAGAAATTTTAAAAGAAAATGACTAATTTTCCTTAGCTTTACCTACCTGATAACCCGGCACTGCCAAAAATAGCGGAACAACTCTTGTAATACAACTTGTTACAGGTGAATTTTTTGACCCCATTAATGTAACAGCTAATGATAAATCGTCTACATGCGGAGCAAAATCACTTGTTTTTAAATGTCTTTCTTTCTTTTGACCAAATAATTTTTCATTTATTATATTCGTTACTTTATTTCCGGTTTGAATACCCAAATACAAAGCGACTCCGGTCAAAGCTACAGCAGGTAAATTCCTTGTAAATTTATTAATATTTGATAAATATTTTTTACCATTTTCTTTAAATTGCGGTATAAAAGATTTAATTGGAGCTTCAAAATGTTTATAAAGTTTAGAAATACCGCCAACAAAGGCAACCGGAACTAAAACATTCCCTAACATTTGAGTTAATGCTTCTCTTGCTTTAGCTTTTTTATTTTGACCATCAGCTATAACTCCGCCTGTGAAACCGCCTATTATAGAACCCGCCGCAAGTCCAAGAATTTCTTTTTCTTCTAGTTCTAAAAGTTTTCTGTTAGGCTCTTTTCTATTTGCAATTTTAAATACAGCCCAGTCTTTAACAGGTGTATTTTTTATAGACTTTAATAAAAAGCCCTGGCGTCTTGCAATTAAAGTCAATGCTGTGCCTGTTCCTATTATAGAACCTATTAAAGCTGCATTTTCTACATTACATTTTTTAGAATTTCTTTGTCCTGAAAATTTAGGATTATTTATGTTATTAATACTATACTTTTGCGGTTTATCCAATAAACTAACTGAATTTATATTCATAGCCCACCTTATCTTCATTTTATCAAAAACACATAAAAAAAACTATTGCTATTTATTTTTATTTACTGCTAAAAAATTTTAACATAACTTAATGACTGTTTCGTGTACACTTAATATGTAACAAATTATTAAAGATATATTTTTTTTAAGCAATTTTTTTTTTGATACAACTTATAGATTATGTCAAAGAGTAATCAGTATGGAACCAATTAATAATATAAAAACAATAAATAATTTTACCCCCGCACAAAGATTTGTAAGAGGCATGGAAAGCAGAGGATTAGGCCCCTTAATTTTATTAGAATGTTTCGTAACCGGTGGTAGAACATTACAAGCATACAAAAGAGGCGGTTTTATAGAAGCCAGAGAAAGATTTACTGAAGAATCTATAGGAGCTTTATTTTGGTTTGCCGGGGTAAAAGTTTTCAATAAAATAAATGATTTTATTTTAAAAAAATTATTAAATATAAAAAATTCAAATTTTGATACAGAAAAAGACGCAATCCGTAACCCTTTAGCAAATTATATGAATTGGACTAAAAAAGAAGGTCAAAATATATCTAAGTCAAAAATTGCCGGATTTAAATTCACTAAAATTGCAGCTAGTATAATACTAGCAAATGGTTTGGTTGGTTTTGTTGTTCCAAAACTTAATCAAGCAATAACTAGAGCATATCGTTCAAAAAATCCGAATAAAGAACAAAATAAACCAACATATTCAACATTAGTACCGCCGAAAGATATCGAAGAATTTTTAAATAAATCTAAACAACAAAAAGATATTGCATTTACCGGCGATATGGCACAAACTTTGCTTCAATTGGCTCATAAGTTTGAACATAATACTTATTATCAATTATTGTCAACAGATGTTGGTATCACAACAGGCAGAACTATTAGTGCTAGAAATACTCCTGAAAGAATTGAAGTTTTATGGCGTGATTTAGTATCAATATTCTTCTATTTATGCAGCATGCCATTAATTAATAAAGGACTGAATAGGCTGGAAGGACAAAAAAATTATTCAAGATTAAATCCTGTAGGAGCAAGACAAGTTACAGACTACATGACACAAGTGATGAATAAAAACAACAATTTAGATCCTCAAGCTTTTAAATCATTAATGTTAGGTGATACTGAATTTGCAGATAAAATGATGTCAAAATTTAAACTTAATAATGGAGCTATAAAACTTGATGAATTTTTACAAATATTAAAGAATGAAGTTCCTGCAGAAGAATTTAATAAATATGCTGATTTAGCTAAAAGAATGTCTAAGTTACAGCCAAAAAATAATGGCATTTCATTACTAGCCGAAAGCCAAGTTAGAGCAATATTTGAAGGTGGAAGTTTAAATAAACCTGAATTTTGGGACGAAGTGTTCACTGTTGAAAAAGGATTTGATAAAAAAGCTATTGATATAACAACCGGACAAAAAGGTGTTGCTAAACACAAAAATCCGTTAAAATTTATTGCCCAAAAAGATTTAGACGGACTTATTGATAATTTAAAAGTTTATGTTAAAGAGATTATAAATAAAGCTGAAAAACAGAAAAAAAATATTAATATTAAAATGCTTGAAAACGCATATAGAAACAATATGTTTAAAAATGCACTTAATTGGACCACAGGATTTGCTGTATCAGCATTATTCCTCTCTACAATTATTCCTAAAATTCAATACTGGATAACAAAAGTAACAACCGGATCAGATAAATTCCCTGGTGTGACTGAATATCCTGAAGATAACAAAGTCGATAATAATAAAGATAAGTAACTTTACTTGACCCACTTAAAACTTCTTACATAGTCATCACCATTAATATCTCCATAGACTTCTACAGTGAAAACTCTTGCAGTATTTTGGATAGAATTAGGGATTTTTTTGATGTCTTCAGTAATAACAGAAGGAGCCTCTGAAACATTAATACCGGGGATTGTATTAAATAATGTATTCAATGATGCATTACCTATCTTTCCAAAAAGTGTAGAAAAATTCTTTGTCAAAGCCCCGAATATTTGCAAATCCGCAATTAAATTTGTAAAATTATAAGATCCTTTCATATACATATTCAAGTCTTTTCCTGCTGAAAAGATTTGGATATTATCCGCAATACCATTTTCAATATGAAAATTACCGCTAATACTATCAAAATCACCTGTTTTATATGGTGTAATCAAATCTATAATTCCGTTAATAGAAAGGCCTGTAATGCCGCCTTTAACCAAATTACCCGCTTTTAACAAATACTCTAAAGATCCTAATTTTGGCATTCTTCCCTGTTCTACTATAAAATGACCGCTACCGCCTAAACTCTTAGTACAATCATCTTGAGATTTACCATTACAATACAAATTTACGTTTCCGGTAATTATTCCAAATATTTGACCTTTCAAATCAAATAATGTTTCTGCTATACTTTGTGCATTTGCATTTTCTACATTCATTTCAAAATTCAAAGCATTACTTAATAAATTATATTTGATATTTCCTGTTACAATTCCATCAGCAACGTTAAATTTATATTTATTAACATCTACTAACATTTTATTGTCTATGGTTAAATTAGCATAAAAATCAGTTGCATTAAGATTTTTTATTTTAATATTATCAGCAGAAATCTCAGATTTTTTTATAATAATGTTATCAAAGTTAAATAATTCATCTTGCTGCGATGTTGTCAAATTCCGTGACACATCAGCATCATAATCCCTTAATGCTGTATTAATCCTATTTAAGTCAAGGTTCTCAAGATTAACATTAATATCTTCAAAAACTAAAGGCTGATTTGGATTATTACGCATAACTGCTCGTATATCCAAATTATTTGTCAAAACAGCTCCCTTAGCCTTTAAGTAAACCATATCTCTTTTAAAGTCAAAATTAATATCTTTTATTATTGCATCAAATAAAGGGACATCTATATTGTTAATATTCAATTTTCCAAATACTACAGGAGCAGAAGCTTTACCGTTTATTGTTATATCAGAAGTAAATAAGCCCTGTTTCATTAAAGGTTTTCTAAATATTATATTAAATATTTTTGCATCAGTTGCTTCTTGAGTTTTTACTTTAAAATTAGTAAACTTTAAATCATTATTTTTCAAAAATCCTATATTTCCTGAAGCACTAAGTTGCGTCTTTGGATAAATTTTCCCATTTTGAGAATATAATAATTTATCATATTGGAAATTATTTATCTTAACTCCATTTGGATATAAAATATTATCCACAGTTATATTTACGGGGTAGGAACTTTGGCTTGAATTTGCAGTCACACTTCCCAATGTTGCCCCCATATAATAAATGCTTGAATTCTCTGATAATTTTAACTGTGTTTTATTTCGAATAGCTGTTAATGGCCCGGATAATGTTGATGTTAGATTAATATCACCCTTAACCTTTATAGGATAAACAGCCCTGTTATTAAAAAACTGATCTAAAAATTCTTGAGTAGGTTTTGCATTCAAATATACATCTAAAATTGGTTTACTGTTAAAATTATAAACTTTACCATTAACAAAAAATGGCATTTCACCAATCAAAGTATTTAAATTATTTATAATAATATTATTTTTTCTAAGCTGAACTTTTCCGTTTAATATTTGCGACTTCAAATTTGCAGGAATATATATAAAACTTACATTATTTAATACAGTATCCGCATAAATTTCATTATTCTCTATATAGCCGCTTATATTAATTTTACCGTTTAAATTATTTACCAAACCAAAAATTTCAGGGAAGACAGATTTAAGCTCATTTAAATCAGATAAACTAAAATCATTTATCCCAAAACTTCCATTTATAGACTGTTGAGCTGACAAAAATTTTGAAGCTCGCATATTTATAAAATATAAACTATTTTTAAACTTACCTTTTAATTCAGACATATGGAAATTTGAATTATTAAGCTCAAATTCAACATTATTGTTACTTATATTTTTACCGTTTGATTGATAAATTTTGCCTTTAACACTTATTTTATCCGGTTCAATTTTATCAATATTCCCACTATATCTAGCATTAAAACTAGTATGAATCCGACCGATATCATCTTTATATGGAACTTTTAATTTAAATGACTCAATAGCATCTTTTAATACGAATTTATCTGACAATATTTTTATATCTGCCATTTTATCATCCATTCGGCCATTAACTTTAAGCAAAGAATTTTTCAAATTTGACTTTAAATCAAATGTAGTATTTAAATTATCGAACTTAATTTTACCGTTTACATTTGTCAAAGGTATATCTTGTGCGACTATTGTATTAGAGAATAGGTCAATTTCACCTTTTGCAAAAATATTTTTATTAAAAACAACGTCGTTTACATCAGTAATATTTCCAGTAACGTTTAACAACATGCCAGTTAAACCATTTGCAGATGTAATAGGTTTAACAAGCTTCTGAATATCAACCAGCATGGGTGATGTTTTAATTATTTTTAATAAATTACCTAAATCCTGATTTTTGGCAGAAATTTTAAAATCTAATAGACCTTTTAGTGTACAAGTACCTTCAACATCTATTGGTTTATTATTCAAAAAAGCTTTTTGTGTTTTAAAAAATGTTTTTTGATCATCAAAAAGAAGTTTACCTTGCCCCTTTGTCAAAGTCATACTTTTAATATCTAAAAATGAAGCTGATGTATCAAAAAAATTAAAGTTACCCCAAGCATGAGGATCTTTTCTATTACCAATTACATGCAATGATATATTACCTTTGCCCTTAATATCCATAATAGGTACAGGTCCTATATCAAACTTCAAAATTTCATGTAAAGGATTTAATACTATTTGAGCAATTTTCAAATCAACATTTTGGGAACTTTTAATATACAAATCTGCGTATTTATTACCGTATAATTCTACATTACCGTTTACCCAAACAGTTTCTTTATCTGATGCCGGAACATTCACATCCATTATCATTTTAGTACCGTTAAATGCCAATTTAATAACGGCTTTACCAGCTTTATTTGGTAATGGTTTAATCAAATAACCTTCTTTTACAAGAATTTTACCGTTTACATCAGGAGCATTAAACTTCCCTTTTACACTTATATTTCCGCTTATATCTCCATAGAAATAATTTTTCTTTAATGCATAAAAATTTACTTCTTCAATTAAATTTTCCTCACCTGGCAAAAGTGGTATAAAATTTTCTGTTCTTGATTTATTAATTGCAATATTTATATTAACAAAAGGGATTTTTGCATCCAATTTCATAATCTTACCAAATAAAGATATATTTATACCTTTTGATAAAATTTTCATATTTCGGATATTTAATCCGTTTTTAATAGTATCAACGTCTGTTCTTATCTCAATTTTTTCATTACAATAAATTGAACGAGCAAGCTCAGCCTTCATTATCTTAAGATTGTCAACAGTAAGAATTGCAAAAATATTTTTATGTTTATCTGATTTTGTAGTCGTTTCTGTTAATAAATTAATAATACCGGACAAAGACTGAATTTTATTATTAGTAACCGCCTGCACATAAACCGAAAAATCACCCAAATTTAAATCAACAATTCGCCCGTTAATCTTAAATTGATCTTCTGTAATTTTGTTAATCGGCAGCTTAATATCAACATCCGCCATAATTTGAGAATTTTTTTTATCAACCCACAGGTTAGCGAAAGTTGATAATTTTATACGTTTATTCCTTTTAAATTCATCTAAATTAAAATAACTTCCATCTAAAAATATTTGCTTATTCTGCTTTAAATCCTTCAAATATATTTCATAATTACCAATTCTAAAATAAGCTTTACTAAGAGTCATTTTAGGATCGGATAATTTAGGCAACAAATATTGACCTAACCTTAACTCTGAATTTTTTGTATAAACAAAATTAACTGTTATCTTATCAGCAGAAAAATTTCCGATTTGAACCTTTCCAAAAATCAAAGGCAAAAGATTAATTTTAACAGCGGCATGTTTTAAATTTAAAGCATTAGAATTATCATCATTTAACAAAGAAAAATCTTCTGCCATAAGCCAAATTGCCGGAGTGAGCCCCATTTTTAAATAAGGTTTTTCAATGGCTATATTATATCCACTGGACTCCTTTATTTTTTGTTCAACAAAGTCTATCCTTTGCTCAATATTTATAACAGACGGTATTCCCCAGTAATATAATCCATAAAGGAATGTTAAAACAGCAACTACTATAAATGATTTTCTTATATTATCCATTCCCCTTTTATTATATATAATTGATGGGAATAAGGCAACTAGTAATTTTCACTAAAAATTTCAAAGTATGCTTGCGGATGAAGACAGTTAGGACATTTATCCGGAGCAGATTTTCCTTTATACAAATAACCACATTTTCTGCACATCCAGGTTACTTCTGTAGACTTTTTAAAAACTGTATTATTTTTTATATTTTCTAAAAGTTTTTTATAGCGATTCTCATGATGTTTTTCTGAATTTATTATATGATGAAAAGTTTCGGCGATTTCGTCAAACCCTTCTTCTCGAGCAATCTTTTCACCCTGTTCATAAAGTATTGTCCATTCCTCATGCTCCCCATCAATAGCACTTTGTAAATTTTCTTCTGTTGTTCCAAGTTCAAATGGATATACGCTATCAACATGCCCCATTGTCTTGCCTATATGCTTATAAAAAAGTTTTGCATGTTCCATTTCGTTATCTGATGTTTCTAAAAAAATAGCAGCTATCTGCTCATATCCTTCTTTTTTAGCTACTTTTGCAAAATATGTATAACGATTTCTTGCCTGAGATTCACCTGCAAAGGCATTTATAAGATTTTGTTCTGTTTTTGTCCCTTTTAAGCTTTTCATGTATAATCTCCTTTTAGTTTAAAGAATATAATTTATATATTAACTTTGCAATTAGAAAACAGACTTAACCTTATGTACTATTTAAATTACAAAATACACTACTTTATGGGGATTATTTAAGGCTATTAAACCAGCATAATAAAAATGTAATAGTCAGGAAGGTAGATTATGAATTTATTAGCTTATACAAAAAAATTAGCAGAACAAATAGCATATTATGATGAGCTTGCTAAAAGAGATTATTTTAGCATAAAGGCAACAAATCCGTTTATACAGCCTATAAATATTACTATAATTTGGGTAGAAGATGATCAATAAATTCTTTTTCCTGTCATTTTATCAAATTTATATAAATCTTCATAATGAATACTTATTTCAAGAAATTTTTCAAAATTAAAATCAGAGGAAAGTTTTGCACTACATTTTTTATCCCCAATATTAAAATAAGCAATTTTCTCACTACCCAATAACTCAGTTATATCAACTTCAACAAGCTTTTTAATATTACCGTTAAAAACCATTTTTTCAGGACGAATACCATATAATATATTTTCATCCAAACCAAGATCTTTTCCATCAATAAAGTTCATCTGAGGAGATCCTATAAAACCTGCTACAAATGTATTCGCCGGATTATTATAAATCTCTTCAGGAGTATCAACCTGTTGAATTATACCTTTATCAAGAACAACTATTCTATCTCCCATAGTTAAGGCTTCAGTTTGGTCATGAGTTACATATATAAATGTAGTTTGCAGTTTTTCATGTAATTTTTTAATTTCTGAACGCATTTGAACACGCAGTTTCGCATCTAAATTAGATAAAGGCTCATCCATCAAAAATACTTTTGGATTCCTAACGATTGCTCGTCCCAATGCAACTCTTTGTCTTTGTCCTCCTGATAATTGTTTTGGCTTTCTATCCAAATATTCCGTTAAATCCAAAATTTGTGCAGCCTCATTTACTTTTTGTTCGATAATTTTTTTATCTATTTTTCGCATTTTTAGCCCGAAAGCTATATTTTCTCTGACTGTCATATGCGGATACAAAGCATAACTTTGAAAGACAAATGCAATATCTCTATCCTTTGGAGCTACATCAT
Source organism: Candidatus Gastranaerophilales bacterium (assembly GCA_944323365.1). Taxonomy (GTDB): domain Bacteria; phylum Cyanobacteriota; class Vampirovibrionia; order Gastranaerophilales; family Gastranaerophilaceae; genus SIG32. The sequence continues at coordinate 26,877 of CALUSG010000062.1, read as the reverse complement.
TTACTTTTTTATCACCAATAAAGATTTCTCCTGATGTAATATCTTCTAAACCGGCAATCATACGAAGTAATGTAGATTTACCACAGCCTGAAGCACCTACAAGCACTATAAATTCTTTATCTTTTATTTCCAAATTTATATTATCAATAACTAAATTTTGATCATAACTTTTTTGGATATTTTTTAAAACGACATTACTCATGCTTTGTAAGAAAATCCTTTTCTATAGGAATAATTACATTAAAAGTTGTACCCTTCATAACTTCTGATTCAGCCCAAACAATACCACTCAAACGTTTTGCCAGTATATTTGTTGTACCTAAACTTATAGAACGTACAATATTTTTCTTATTAGTTTTATCAAGCTGATTGTATGGTTCAAATAGTCCATCCAATTCTGTTTCTTGTAACCCTATTCCTGTATCGGTTATTGATATTTGCAATAAAGAATTTTCTTTATAATTATCAAATACTTTTAAACTTTTTACCATATCCTCATCAGGATAAAATACTCTTAAAGATATAGAGCCGGTATCTGTTAATTTTATGGAAACTTCTAATAAATTTTGCAAAATCGTTTTCAAAGTCTTTTCATCGGAATAAATTGCACGCTTAGTAAGTTCTTCGTAATCAAAATTCACAGTAAGACCTTTAGCCGAAACTGCTAAATCGTTACTTCTAATAACATTTTGAATAGCATTTACAACATCAAATATTTGATAATCATACTTATAAAGAGTTGATTCAGCGTAGGCAAATTCAATAAATTTTTCAATAAAATATAATAAATCCTTAGAGTTTTTATTAATTATTTTAACATATTTATCTTGTTTTTCTGTAATTTCGCCACCTAATCCGTCAAGTAAAGCCTGAGAAAATCCAACTATAGAACTAATAGGAGATTTAATCTCATTTTCTAATTTAACGAGCATGGCATTTTTTTCTTTATTAAATTGACTAGTTTGCTCAACATTTGTTAACACATTAGTCATGGCCGTGATATCACGAATTGTAACAATAAAATTACCATGATAATTCTTCGCATTTAATTCGATAAAAAACTCCTTTGCGGAAGGTGTAAAAGCACCTGCGATAATCGGAGTTCTAGTAGCTATTGATTTATCAATTTTTTCTCGACCTTTATCGACTAAATCGTCAAAATGATAACTTTTTATAAGTCTTTTACCGGACTCAAAAACAGTAGTTGCTTTATCATTAACCCATGATATTCTTCCTTCGGGTGTCACTATCAATACTGCATCCGGTAAGTTTTTAACAACCTTTCTAAGGTTTAATCCATACAAAAAATCTTTTAATACATCACCTAAGTTCATAATTTGCATTAGTTCCTTTATTATTATATAATATATAATAACATAAAAAAATATTACGAATATTTAATATATTAATTTTTGTAATTTTTTTTAATGTAAACTAGCAAAAAAATTAATTCTAACGTTTTATATAAGAAGAAATACAGAAAAAGGTGATAATTATGAGAGAAATAAACAACAATTCTGCAAATATTAATAATGTAAATTTTCAGGGAATGCCTAAAAATACACCAAATAATCTACCTGAAGAATTACCGGTTGCTGATGCTGTTGAAGTAACAGATTTAGGCAAAATGCCTTCTGAAGTTATTGGACGTTCTCAAGTTTCTAAATCAGCACTTGAAAAAGATTTAGAGCCATTATTTAATAATCCTGAAATAGTTGAAAAATCACTTGCATTTTTTGAAACTTGCGAAAACTACGGGATTTCTCCAGTAAAGGCTGCTGCCTTAATGGGCGGCTTCGCTGACGAATTCTTTTTATAAATTTTCTGATATATAATTTACTAAACCTTTAAGTCCGAGCTTATAGCTATCGGCTTTAAAACCGCATATTTGCCCTATACATACAGGAGCTATTACTGAATTATGTCTGAATTCTTCTCTATCATAAATATTTGACATATGTATTTCAACTGTCGGCATGGCCGCAGAAGTTATAGCATCACGTATAGCTATACTTGTATGCGTATATGCACCGGCATTTAAAACTATTCCGTCAAAATGCTCTCTAGCTGATTGAATTCTCTCAACAATTTCACCTTCAATATTACTTTGAAACGTTTCAATATCAATTCCCAAAGAAAAAGAATATGCGTGAAGTTCTTTTTCCAGCTCCTTAAGAGTAAGTGTTCCGTAATATTTAGGCTCTCTATACCCTAACATATTAAGGTTTACTCCATTAATAATTAAAATTCTCATGCTTTTTCTCATGCATATATTATACAATAAAATCAAGCAAATGTAAAGTTTTATTAATTTTTATCCTACACATGTAACAAAAAAATCATGCTTGCATTATCATGCATGTACAACTATCCCCAAATCTCCTCCCAAGATTATTGTTCAAAGTCACAAAAGATGTGACTTTTTTTTTTTCAGTTATGAAACAATATAGTTTGATTAATCAAGAGAAATTTTAGAAGAAATTTCAGCAAGAATTCTAGCGACATCGGAACCGCCAATGCAGACTTCCAAAATTAAAGGGCTGTGAATTAAAACCGTTTCACTATATTCCATAGTATCAACATCAATTACTTCAAATTCTATGAAATCATCACCGGCGTAAATCAGTTTGCCATATTCACCACCGGTAGCCCATCTTATAAACATATATTGATTTTCAAACTCTTTTAATTTCTCAATTAAACGCATATCCACCTACATAATTAATATATTAGTCATTTTTTTAAGAATGTCAACAGTTAAATATTAAACTGCTTTCTAGCCCCTTCTTCGTGATAGAATCCGCCGCCGCAAATTGTTTCAACAACTTTCAATACAAACTCTCTCGGGGCATCAAGCTGATTAAGGTAAAATTCCCTATTAGATAAATGTTTTATTTTTAAAATAGAATTCTGATTCTTTTCAGCAGGCACAAATAAAGAAGCAACCTCATTTTCCAGCAGGCGGCCCATTTCATCATCATGATTTTTAACACCCTGCATTATTTCATTATAATTACCTCTAATCGCCATAATACGGCCGGAGAAAAGATGCTGCCCGTCTTCTCTATATAAGGCCTGAGGCTGATAATTACATCTTGTGGTAAAACTTATTTTATGCCAAAGGATGTTAATAATTGCAACAGATTTTTGAGCATCAGTATCAACATAAATGTTTTGTGTCGTAATACCACGAGATGAAAATGATTGTTTTAAAGATTCGGCAACAGCCTGCAAATTATCAATCATTCGAATAAAAATTTCATTAGTATTAACAGTTGCATGCTGATAATCCAAAAACTGTTTATACATATGAGTAGAAACAAGATTTACCCGTTCTTGTATAAGTGAAGATTTTCTGGCGGAAGTTTCCGAATTATCAAAATTTTCGTAATTATTCAACAATACTTTTACCTTCTATAATCATATTTTAATAATAAACATGTTTTTATGTAAAGATTATAATATTATTTTTTACAAAATGGAATACTTGCAAGTGTGTATTTATTAAAATTATTATTTGAATAACTATTTGAATTTAGCAATAATAATAATCGGATTATACGTCAATGTAAGTGAATTGTATTTATTTAAATAATTTTCACAAAAAGCTTTTATATCTTTAACTGACCAATTTTTTGTTTTTAATGAATTAACACCGGTATTTTTCATATGAGCAAGTATTTCTAAAGGGGAATTAAAATTTAATTTATCTTTATATTCAAAAGAGTAGAGAACTTCAAAAGAAGGTTTCAAAATATCTTCAATTTGTTCTTTAGATAAATAATTTAAACTGAGGCCTGTAATATCATTAATTTCCGCAAAATTTTCTTTTCCAAAGGTTGTAAACCCTAAAATACAATTTTTATTTAAATAAGGCTTGTAATAATTTATAAAATTATCTAGATTATAAAACCATTGAAAGACTGCGTTTGACACCAATAAATCTATATTACCCGGAGGAGTAATTTTTTGTGCATTACCGTGTATAAATACAAATTCGGGCAAAATTTTATTAATATAATTTTTTGATTTCTCTACTAAATCATTTGCATAATATTTTTTAAATTTAAATTTCTCCTGAATATTACGTGTCAAAATTCCTGTGCCACAGCCGATTTCAAAAATAGTATCAAATTCAAATGAAAAATCTGCAATATGATTAACCAATTTTTCAGCTAAATCTTTTTGAATTATAGCGTTTTCATTATACTTTTCCATGCTTTTTTCAAAAGAATTTTTAATTAATTGAGTATTTATTTGCATAATTCGTCCCAGCTACTATAATTATAAAATGGGAAATGACCGCAATCAATAACTTTTGCCAAATCTTGCCACATGTTCAATTGATTTTTTGCCGGAATAATTTTATCTTTTTCTCCAACAATAGCAATATTATAAAACTTATCGTCATATGTTATCAAAGCGTTTTTAATAAATTTATCAAGTGCAACCAATTCTTCAATACGATTTTCAACAGATCTTTGTACAGGATTTTTCAAATAAATCTCTAAAAATTTATCATTAGAAAAAACATTTTCATAAAATTTGCCCTTCAAGCCCGTCTCTGCATATTTTAAAGTCAAATCAAAAGTCCTATGTGGAATTCCTTTCATGTCATCAATAGGATAAGGAGTACCATTAATAGCAATTTTTTTATCAAAATCAGGAAGTTTATCTTTTAAATAATATGCCGCAAACACTCCCATTGACCAGGAAATAAGAATTTTTTTATTATATTTATCATAATCAATATTTGGTAAGCTTAAATCTTTATAATCATAAAACATCAAAACGTCATATTCATCAGAATTTAAAAATTCAAATGGTTTATAATCAAAACTCCAGCCTGTAAAAAAAATAATTAAATTATTTTTACCTGTATTTTTTAGCCAATGATACTGCATAACTTTTCTAAATCCTTTTCATTAATCTCTGTAGTCAAAGAAATTCTAATTCTTGAAGTACCTTGCGGAACAGTAGGAGGTCTTATAGGTAACGTGAAATATCCGTTTTGATAAAGTATATCACACATTTCTATTGTTTTTTTATTATCTCCAATAATAATAGGTATTATATGACTTGTTCCACCTAATTTTTTAGTCAAATTCAAAAGTGCATGTCTTTTATCTAAAGTCGCAGGTAACTTATTTTCAATAATCCATTTACTAAAAGCGACATTAATCGGCGGTAACGCAGTAGAAAAAATAAATGAACGAGATTTATTAATCAAAAAATCAATCAATATCTTATTTCCAACAACAAAAGCCCCCATAGAGCCTATAGCCTTACCAAATGTACCAATTAATAAATCTATATCGTTTAATACATTTAAACTTTCGGCTACACCAAGCCCGTTTTCGCCAAACACACCAAAAGCATGTGCTTCATCCGTAACAAGAATACAATTATATTTTTTCTTTAATTCAATAATTCTTTTTAAATCCGCAATATCACCATCCATACTAAAAATGGTTTCTGTAATAATAATCGCATTATTATAATTATTACGTTCTCTTTCAAGAAGAGCCTCTAGACTTTGCATATCATTATGCAAATACCTGAAAAATGTCCCGTTTGAAAGTTGCATGCCGTCAATAATGCTTGCATGATTCAATTTATCAGAAAAAATAACATCTCCTTTTTGTGCTATAGAGCTTGCGATACCAACATTTGCATGGTACCCGCTATTAAATAAAAGTGCAGATTCTTTTTGATATAACCTTGCCAAAAATTCTTCGAACTCTCTATAAACCGGCAATGTCCCCGTTAAAAGTCTAGCTGATGCACTACCAAACGAATATTTACCGCCGACTGTTTTCATAAATTCTTCTGTAATACGCCGATTGTCTGCAATGCCTAAATAGTTATTTGAAGATAAATTTAATAACCTTTTTTCATCAAAATAAACATATTTTTCATCTTTTTTAGAAAAATTTTTTATCGCACGAAAATGAGAGTATTCTTCTAATGATCTTAAAATATTTGCATAAGTTTCGTACATAATCTAATTTTAATACAAAAACAACATATGTACATTAAAGAATACCCAACTAGCTAATTGTGCTTGAATAAAATATAATGTTTAATATAATTATTCTTTTTCATTCTATAGCTATTCTTAATTCTCGGGAGCCTTTAACGAGGCTCTTTCTTATAGCCATTAAAGAATAATTTTACTAATTATCTTTTTTCTTCAACGTCGGGAAGGCTATTACATCACGGATTGAAGGAGAATTAGTTAATAACATAATAAGTCTGTCAATACCAATTCCTAAGCCGCCCATTGGAGGAACACCATGCTCTAATGCACATATATAATCTTCATCAATAGGCATAGCTTCTTCATCTCCTGCCGCTTTGGCTTGCATTTGAGCTTCAAAACGCATTCTTTGATCGATAGGATCAGTAAGTTCAGAAAATGCATTCGCCACTTCCCAGCCGTTTATACGTGTTTCAAATCGTTCTGTTAACCTGTCATTATCCCTGTGAACTTTTGCTAAAGGAGATATATCTCTAGGATAGTCTATAATATGAACAGGCTGAATTAAACCGGGTTCAATCTTTTCTTCAAAAACTCTTTCTACAACTTGTCCCCAATTATCACAGTCATCAGCATTAATACCAATAGTTTTTGCCTTTGCTTTTGCGTCTTCGACAGTGTAGATAGTGTTAAAATCAATTCCTGTTGCATCTTTAACAGAACCAAGCATAGTTTTTCTATCCCAAGGAGGTGTTAAGTCAATTTCATTTTCACCATACTGAATTTTCATAGTACCTAAAACATCTTGAGCAATAGACGAAATTAAATTTTCAGTTAAAACCATCATTTCATTGTAATCAACATATGCCTGATAAAGTTCCATCATAGTAAACTCAGGGTTATGACGGGTATCAATGCCTTCGTTCCTAAAACTTCTGTTAATTTCAAATATCTTTTCTGAAACGCCCCCAACCATGAGTCTTTTAAGATATAGTTCAGGAGCAATTCTTAAGAACATGTCCATATCAAGTGTATTATGATGAGTAATAAATGGTCTTGCATTTGCACCGCCGGCTTGAGGCTGAAGCATCGGAGTTTCAACTTCCATAAAACCTTGATTTGTTAAATATTCTCTTATTTTTTGAATAATCAAACTTCTTGTTCTAAAAGTTTTTCTAACATCTTCATTGATAATCATATCAACATATCTTTGACGATATCTTGTTTCAACATCGGTAAGCCCATGGAACTTTTCCGGTAAAGGCAATAATGATTTAGAAAGCAATTTCAATTTTGTTGCTTTGATAGAAAGTTCACCTCTAGGGGTTCTTCTTATAGATCCATAAAATCCAACGATATCACCTATATCAAGTAATTTTAAAATTTTCATTTGGTCTTCTGATAAATTTTCTTTATGCGAAAATACCTGAATTTTACCTGAGGCATCCATTAAATCAATAAACATGCCGGTATTTCTAATCGCCATAATACGACCGGCAACTGAATAAAAATCTTCGGTTTCTTCACCGGCCGGCAAATCTTTATATTTTTCCTGTAAATCAGCTGCATTTGCGTCTTTATCAAACACATAAGGATATGGATTTACACCCTTATCAGCCAAATCAGTAAGTTTTTGAATTCTAGTTTGTCTTATTTGTGCTCCCGGAGAAAGGGGCTCTTGAATTTGTTGTGTCATAATTTTTCCCTTTTCTTATTAATACTCTAATAAAATATTAACACAAAAAAAGCGGTTAATAAACCGCTTTTAAAAATTTAGCCTTGAATTTGCCGTTTTAGCTCATCCGGCCTGGATGAACGAGAAAGTGCATCCTCAAGTGTAACAAGCTTATTTTTATATAAATTAGCCAAAGACATTTCAAGAGTCTGCATACCGACGCCCTGGCTGGTTTGGATAGTAGAATAAATTTGAGCGGCTTTGGCTTCACGAATAAGGTTTGCAACAGCAGGAGTAACTAACATAATTTCCTGTGCCATAACACGACCTTTTTTAGTTCCATCAGGCTGCAATTTTTGTAAAAGTGTTTGTGAAAAAACAGCCACAAGAGAGTTTCCAAGCTGAACACGAATTTGTTGTTGCTGACCTTCCGGGAATACGTCAATAATACGGTCAATTGTTTGTGAAGCAGAAGATGTATGGAGTGTTCCAAACACCAAGTGACCCGTTTCAGCCGCTGTTAGGGCAAGTGCTATTGTTTCATGGTCCCTCATCTCACCAACAAGAATAATATCAGGATCTTCACGTAAAGCTGCTTTCAAAGCATTTGCAAAAGACCTCGTATCAGCACCCAATTCACGCTGGTGAATAATACTTTTTTTAGAAGTATGAACAAACTCTATAGGGTCTTCAATTGTTAAAATATGTTCGGCTCTAGTCCTGTTTATATAGTCTACCATAGCCGCTAGAGTTGTTGATTTACCTGAACCGGTAGGACCTGTTACCAAAACTAATCCTCTGGGTTTTTCAGCTATTTTTTTTACAACATCAGGTAATCCTAATTCTTCTAATTGTGGAGCATTAGAACTAATAGTTCTGAATGCAGCCGCATAACAGCCTTTATCTTTATAAAAGTTAACCCTGAAACGTCCTACGTTATCAATACCGTATGAAAAATCTAATTCCCAATCCTGTTCTAAACGTCTTCTTTGTTCATTTGACAACATTGGAAATAATAACGCTTCAACATCTTCCGGTGTCAATGGCTGTGATTCATATCTTGTAAGTTGTCCGTCAATACGTGCAACCGGCGGTAACGCATTTGATATATGCAAGTCACTTCCGCCATCTTTTACCAAACGTTCCAATAATTCTTCAATAACCATATTTTTTTCCTTATTCTACAAAGTTCATTAATGCATCATTTTCTTTTGCGGCTAATTCTATGAGAAGATATGTCATATACGCTCCCAGTGCAACCGCTTTTGGATCTAAATCCGTTTTATTTGCTGCTTCAATTATTGCAGTGTTAATTTCCGGATTTTCTTCTTTTAAATAATGTATCATTTTTTTACGCCAAGCAGGCATATCTTTAAATATTTCTTCGAAAGCTTTTAACGCAGTATCTTCTGAAATTATAGGTAACATATCTTCCTCTTTTATCATTATTATAATACGTGAGCTTTAATGTATAAATACTGTATTTGTAGTATAATTTTTTTATGAAGCTTGTGGGATTGGAGTTAAAAAATTATAGAAATTGCTTGGAGTTGAAGTTAGATTTAAATTCAACAAAAATCCTTATTATCGGGAAAAACGCACAAGGCAAGACAAATATTCTTGAAAGTATCTATTTTTTATCCACTTTAAAAAGTCAACGAACATCTAACAATATAGAACTTATAAATTTTAAATCTAATAAATTCGAGCTTAATGCAGAAATTATTAAAGCAAATACAGATATTAATATTTTTTATTCTTATGACAAAGAAAAAACAAAAGAAACTAAAATCAACGGTGTAAAATCACGTCCAAAAGATTTTAAACAAGTTTTAAAAACGGTTTTATTTTCAACAGCTGATCTTTTACTGTTAAGAGGAAACCCGCAAGATAGACGTGATTGGCTTGATAGAGCAATTTCACAAATTTATCCGGCATACGACGACAGAATTTCCAAATATGACAAAATTAGAGTACAAAAAAATAACCTTTTAAAAGAAGCTGCAAAAACAGGTAATTTAAATGAAACGTTATTGGATGTATACAACGAACAATTAGTTATCACAGGCAGTAACATAATTTATCTTAGAAAAAAATTTCTGAGAGAAATTGAAAAAATTGCTATTGAAAAACACCGCACAATCAGTGAAACAGAAGATCTAAAAATTGATTACGACTGTTCATTTTTGACCGATAATGAAATAGAAGTTGATGAAATTGCAGAAAAATTTAAACTTTCACTGGAAGATAGAAAACTTGAAGAACAACGACGCTGTCAAGCATGTGTCGGCCCGCACAGAGATGATATTATATTTTACATAAACGGAAACGAAGCTGTAAAATTTGCCTCTCAAGGTCAGCAAAGAACAATCGTTCTTGCACTGAAACTTTCTGAGCTTGATATTATTACGGATAAAACAGGTGATGAGCCTATATTACTTTTAGATGATGTTTTAGCAGAACTAGATGACATAAGACAGAATTACCTTTTAAAATCAATTAGTGAAAGCACTCAGACCATCATAACCTCAGTTGATACAGTGCTTTTTGAAGAAGAATTTTTAAAAGATGTGAAAATTTATAAAATCGAAAACGGCAGAGTTATTGCCGGCTGATTTCATAGAAAAAGTCTTCAAGCAATTTTGTATACTTACGGTTTAGCCGTGTGATTTTTTTGTTTAAAATTGCAATTGTGAACTCATTCATCGCAGGATAATCCCCACTTATCCTATGCTTAATCGAATCGTCCAAAAGCTTTGAAAGTTCAGTGATTTCATCAATATTGCCTAATATGTCACCGAATTTTAATCTGTATTTTATATTCATTTCTTTTCCTTTTGCTAAAATTTCATACAATTATATTAATTATTATTATAATAATACGTAGAAATCAAATAATCAATAGTATATTATTAAAAAATAATGAAAAAAGATTTAATTGAATTTGGTAATAATTTGAGAGCTGAAAGAAATAGACAAAATCTTTCTCAAGAGGCTTTGGCTGAAAAAGCAGGTTTGCAGATGCAACATATAAGCAAAATTGAAAAGGGTGATGCTGACATAAGGCTTTCAACTTTGATTGCAATATTAAAAGCACTTAATTTAAAATTTGAACAACTTTATGAAATATAATAAACGATAAATGTGACTGATACTCTGTATTAAATATTTTGTAAATGCTCTATTTTTAACTCGGGTTTCAGAGTAATTCCGACAACATCTATTCTATAGTTTTTGCATGGATGTTCAGATAAATAATTCAGAGCACCTTTTTTAATATTTTCATATTTTGATTTGTTAATAGCTTCAAAAGGAGTACCAAACAAATCCGTTTTTCGAGTTTTTACCTCAACAAACACAAGCACATTTTTTTGTTTGGCAATTATATCAAGCTCGCAAAACCGTGAATAATGCACATTTCTATCAATAATTTCATAGCCATTATCTTTTAAGTATTTACAGGCTATTTCTTCACCCATATCTCCAAACTGACGGTTATTCACTGTTTAACACCATATCTTGCAAATTTTGTCACATCTAAAAGTGCATCGGCAAATTCGTTTTGGAAATTATATCTTACCGGACAAATGTCTATGCCGCCACGTCTTGTGTAAAGTGCACATACAAATATCTCATCATTTTTATCCAACAAATCGTAAAAACGTTTAAAAATCATTTCACAACATTCTTCATGAAAATGGTATTCAGAACGAAATGATGATAAATACATTACCAAAGATTTCTCATCAATATGTTTTTGAGATTTATAGTAAATAAAAACATCGCCAAAATCAGGCTGATGAGTAACCCTGCAATTAGAACGCAAAGAATCAAACATCAAAAAGTTTTCTCTTTTTTCTTTAAAAAGTTTTGTTTTCAAAACTTTTGGATTTTCTTTAAAGACTTCTATTTTTAACTCATCTTCATTAACAAAATCCATTATGTTTATAAAGTTTTGGAAAATTTCAACTCTTTTTGCATCATTATTAATAAAATTAGCATTAACAACAGTTTCAAGCTTTTTACTCAAATCCTGTTCAATAATCTTTTTACATATTTCCAGACATTGAGCTGAATTTTTACCATAACGTGACATATTAAAAGAATTCAAGTATAATTTTAAAGACTTAGATTCAACAATAAAAGGACTATTGCAATCATATTTGAGTTTTAATAATCGTGTAACAGGAATGCCGTTTTCCGTTAAACTTGAAAATTCATAAGCATGCCAAATATCATTACCCTCAAACGGAAGCTTATTTTCATCAATATTATATTGTTTTCTGTTCTCAGATCTTGGAACAGCTACCAAAAGTGTTGGATCGTAACTTGCACTTCCTTCAACCCTTTTACCTAAGAATTTTGATGCTATTTTATCTGTATACATATTCTTACCACAATTTATTCAGCAAATACTTGAATTATGCAATATCTTCATATGCAGCTGGATTGTTTAATAAATCATAATTAACTTCATTTTCGTTATCAGCTATAGTAGCAGCAACAACAGCATCAGAAGTAACGTTAAGCATTGTTCTAAACATATCGCTAATTCTTTCAATTGTAAATAAGAATGCGAATCCGGCAACCAGTTGTTCAGGACTTAACCCCATACCATTAAGTATTAAAGCTATTGTAATTAATCCGGCACCCGGAATTCCGGCACAAGTACTGGATGCAATTATAGCTAATAAAGCAATTTGAACTACCAAAAACGGAGTTAAAACTACACCATAAGCCTGAGCCAAAAAGATAACTGCAACCGTTTGCAATAAAGCCGTACCATCAAAGTTAAGCGTTGCACCTAAAGGCAATACAAAACTGGAAATTCTATGAGAAATACCCCTTTTTTCACAACATGCTATAGTTAATGGTAAAGTAGCAGAAGAACTTGCCGTTCCAAAAGCTACCATCATTGCTTCTGCGATTGCAGAAAACAACATCGGGGCAGAAACTTTTGAAAAGAATTTCAAAAATAACGGGTATACAATAAATAACTGTATGGCAAAACCAATTAATAAAACACCCAAATATTTAGAAATACTCATAAAGATATCAATGCCGAAACTGGAAACTGCAGATGCCGTAAGAGCGAATACACCTGGAGCGGCAAAAAACATAATCCAGTCAGTAATTTTCATAGTAGCAGCAAATACTGATTCAAAAAATGATACTATCGGTCTATTAACATCACCGACTCTAGCAAGTGCAATAGCAAAAATTACGACAAAAACAATTATAGGAACCATATCACCCGCAGCAAAGGAATGTAAAGGATTATTCGGTATAAATCCCAAGAAAAGATTTAATATATTACCTTGCTGTTGTTCCATAGCAGTCGCAACAGAGGCTTGAACTTCATACGCAGTATTTTGTGTTATATAATTTGCAGCACCTAATCCCGGCTTTATCAATAGAGATAAAGTAGCACCTATAATTACAGCAATCGTTGTAATTATGCCATAGTATAAAATCATTTTTGAGCCAAACTTGCCAAGCTGCTTATTATCGCCAATGCTTGTAATGCCTATTACAATAGCAGATACAACTAATGGAATCACAACCATTTGTATTAATCTTATAAATACCTGCCCTACAAAAACTAATATATTCGATATAATAGCATTTGCGTGAGCATGTAAATATATACCTACAAGTATACCGGCAATAATTCCAAAAAATATGTGCCAGTTACGTTTTATACCTAATCCAAGTGCAATCAATATCTGCATGTGTAATTTCATAAAATCATTGACCTCTTTATTCTAATTAACGTGTTTATTATACAAGCTTTTTGAAAAAAATTCAATTAATTCACAAAAATATCATTTTTTTACTTGATATAAATGATAGTTTGTAATAAGATTTTATATGCAACTGAAGATTGAAAATATACTTTTTAAGTAAGTATAGCTTTAGACGAATTATCAATTATAAAAATTTGATAAATTAACGGGATGTAGCGCAGCTTGGTAGCGCACCACGTTCGGGACGTGGGGGCCGCAGGTTCAAATCCTGTCATCCCGATATTTTAGATGTAATAATAAACGGTAACGAATAATTCGAATGATATCGTACCTGTTTACAAATCTAAAAGTTGAAAACCAAATAATAATTTTTCGGGACGTGGCGCAGCTTGGTAGCGTGCTACCTTGGGGTGGTAGAGGTCGCAGGTTCAAATCCTGTCGTTCCGACCATTTAAAAATCTTGTATTTCCTGCTTTTTGGGGAATGCAAGAATTTTTTTGTTATTATCCTTCCCCTTTATTCTCACATTTTGTTCACATTTTTGTAAAGCATCATTTTAAGAGGGAAGAATTTTACCCTTATGTCGATATTGAGTTTTTAAAATTTTTAATGTATCCTAATTTATATAAAAGAGGGAGAACAAATGCAAGAAGAGTTAGTTGCAATTAATGATGTAGTAAAAAATATAGCTGAATTTATACAAGACGATCAAATCATAAAACCGGATTTTGAAGAATATATAAAAACAGTTAACGGTTCAATAAATCTTCAGGCGGCTTGCTTTAACTATATTTTTGAACGTAAACTTGAAGAAAAAAGTATAATAGAACTATATATAGAAAAAAACAAGAAATTACCTGCTCTACAAAAAAAGATTGCAGAAGCTCTTTTAAAATCAGTATCATCTGTTTTTGAAGTAAAAAAAGTTTTAAAAAATGGGTTTGAACTTTACAATATAGTAAATGAAAAGATATACAACACAACATCCCTGGTAAAAATGACTTTGTTCAGGGGTATAGGTGGCGGACAATTTGTAATAGCAAGGATATTTGAATATAAAAAAATTCATTATTTATTAGAGATTTCAGGAGTTTTATCAGCCAGCAGAAAAGATGATGCGTTGAGATATGCTGTTGCTAAAATCATTGAAAATCCTGAAATAGTTTACTTAGATAATCCTGAAAAACTTAAAGAAATTGAAAAAGACATCAAAAAAATTAACAAAAAATTTATAGAATTTTTTGGTTCTGATGAAGTAATAACAACCAACAAATATGCTGATGACATTATTGGTATGTTTAACGATTATGCAGAAGACGGAGTGAAAACGGATTTTAACGACAAAATAAAATTACCTGAAGAATTTAAGTTCTTTAATGTTAGTGAATTTAACAATTCATACGAAAACTTTTTAGAAAATTCTTTGGGAGGATTTTCCTCGCACAAAGAAGAATACGATGTCGGAATAATTTTTGATGAAGAAACAGGTATGTATGCTGTTCCTTTCTATGGCACATTTAACCAAATATTTGAAGTAAAAGATTATACAAAAATTTTAAATTATGATAAATGCATAAACTACTTTTTAACAAATGATAAGTTTTCAGCAAATATTATAAAACGTGTGGCAAATAAACATGATAATTTTATGAAAATAGTTAACAAGGTTCTAGAAACAAACTATACTCTTGACGAAATATTAGAAAAATATAAATCTAGATATCTTGAAAATAAAATTGTATCATCAACAACAGTTTTATATCATTCAAAAGCATTTTCAAATACTTTGGGTATTATTGAAGAAGAAGAAAACAAACCTAAAATAGAGGTTGACCATAAAATCGGAAGAAACGATCCCTGTCCGTGCGGCAGCGGCAAAAAATACAAAAAATGCTGCGGAGCTGCGGTTAATGTCTAAATTCAGATAACAATTGAGCAAATGCTGCAGAAGATATACCTATAATATTTTCAAAATCGCCTTCAACAGATTTAACGTAACCTAAAGGCATTTCTTGTATTCCATAAGAACCGGCTTTATCAAAAGGTTTAAATTTTTCTATATACTCTTGTATCATATCATCAGATAAATTTTCAAAAGTCACATAACTTGTTGTTGAATTCTTTTTAAAATTACCGCTTAAAGAATCAATAATAACTATGGAAGTAACAACTTTATGAGTTTTACCGGAAAGTTTTTTTAACATTAAAAATGCGTCTTTTTCATCTTTAGGTTTTTCAAGAATTTCATTGTCCAAAGCAACAACCGTATCCGCTCCAACCACAAGTGCTTCTTCTTTTATTAAATCAGCAACGGCTTTTGCTTTATTATAAGCAAGATTTTCGACATAATCATAAGAAAAAGCCGCCTTCGAGTGTTCTTCAACATACGGAGACGGAACTATTTCCAATTTGTAATCCTTTAATATTGCGGCTCTTCTTGGAGATGAAGATGCCAGGATAATTTTTCCCATTCCTTGTTCCTTTTGTAATATATTTTACCACAAAATAAGAACAAAAAACTTTATATTTATCTAGCTTGTACTGATTTTGTATATCTCGCAGATCGAGCATTAATTGCATAACATGCAATATTCAAACGCTGTTTTAATAACATCATATTTCTATGCATGCTTGCGTAATCATTCATTGCCCCGAGCATTTTTTGCGGGTCAACCATTGATTCCATATTATCATGATTGTCAACACGCTCATCTGCGTATTTTTTGACCAAAAGCTGATCAATGTAATCCTCAGCACCTATTGCCATAGATTCCTCCCTATTCGATTGTCCTAGAAAAATTAATCCTTAATATTCCTTATATATATTAAGTATATCTTTCCCCAAAAATTGCTTTATTTTGCAAACGAGCTTTACATTTGTTTACATTTAAAAAATATCAATAACACTTTTTAAAGTTTAATCTGCAAGTTAACAAACAAAATGTTTGTATAAAGACAGTATATATGAATTTATGATATAATAAATTTTATGAAAGATATAGTAATTACTGCACCCGTAAAAAAGCCTGAAGACATAGAGTTATTTAGCAAATTAACTAATTGTAGAGATTATTATGTTTATTATAAAAAATTTTTAGATAACAATTTTGATTATGTAAAGGAGTTTGTAGAAACAGCTAAAAGATGCGGCTGTAAAATATTTATAAACTTTAAACATGATATTACGGAAGAAAATTTAGCAGAAATAAAAAGAATGCTAAAATTTTTAAAAACCGCCGGGATTGATGGTATTTTTGTTAACAGCTTTGCAATATTAGAGGCAATAAAAGTCTTTAACCTTCCGTTTAAAGTTATAGCTGATTCATATTTTGACATTCATAATTTAGCAGGAATAGACTTTATAAACAGTTTTCACAAAGTAGATGGAATTATTATTACTGAAGAAATATACATGAAAAATATTGCAAAAATAAAAAAATATACAAAACTTCCATTAGCAATAGATTCCGACAATTTACCCTGGTGTGCTGAGGACATAAAAAAGACAAAAGCAATAGACAATATAGTAATAAAAGGAAAATTTAACTCCTCAGAGGAAATTTTAGAAGGTATAGAGCTTGTACAAAAAATTTTAGAGAAACCAAAACTTTTTAAAAACCAAAAATTACCATTTAAACACGTACGGAAGAGCATCTATCAAACAAACCACTTTTCTGGTGACATGGTAAGTGCTGAAGGAAAGGACTTTAAATTTAGCAGGAATATACAAACATTTGAATGGGATGTCAAAAAAACTAAAATTCCAAAAGATATAAACTATAAAAATGATTATAAAATAAACTTAAGATTATCAGAGCTTGCACAAATAAAAGAATTGGAAAAATACATAAAAAAAATCCAACTTAATCCTATATATTCAATTGAATATGGAGAAATACTTTCTACATGTGATTTGGCAACCAGCAGTTTTAGTGAATTAATAACAAAAGTAAGAAAATTTTGTTTTAAAAATGATATAAAATTTCAATTATCTACACCAAAAATTTTAATAGAACGAGATTTTGATAGAGTTTATGAATATGTAAAACAGCTATTATTAGCGACACCTGCCCCTGACTCAATAATTATCAACAATATAGGCTATTTTTGGGCATTTATAAACGACAATGACATAAACGATATTCCATTGGAAATAGGCCAAGGAATAAATCTTTTGAATAGCCTTTCAATAAAATGTCTAAACAATCTCGCACATATAAACACTATAGATTTTACATCATTTAAAGATTTAGAAAGCACAATTAAAACTATAAAAAAAATAAAAAATGATATACCAAATAGAAAATATACAATAGCCGGCAATAAAAAAGTTCCGAGTATGGGATTGTGTCCTTTAAATAATGATAGTGCAATAATTTCGAGGTTATCCTGTAAAGCACCGTGTCACAAAGGTGGATTTGCACTTAAAGATCCCTCATTAAAAAAATTATTTCCATTTACATGTGATGGATTTTGCAGAATGCATATGTTTGAAGATACTGTTATGCAAGATTTTTCAAACATAAAACACCTATATGATGCCGGAGTTAATGAATTTGTCTTTGACTTTAGTGCATTAGACGCAAAATATATTCCACTATTATTAAATGAATTTTTTATAGCTAATCAAAATTAAAAAATTTACTTATCAGCAAGTTTATTTTCTAATTTTTTATTGTAAATAACAGAAGATATAAATGCTGCTGCAATAAAGCCAAATCCTATCAAACCTGTCACAACTTCAGGAACTTCTTTAACAGTTGAAATAAACATAATCGCAGCCAAAGCTCCTATTGCCCAGTGTGCACCATGTTCAAGATAAATAAACCGGGCAAGAGTTTTCTTTTCAACCAGCATTATAGTTAAAGATCTTACAAACATTGCTCCTATGGCAAGTCCAATTGTAATAATGATAATATCTTTACTTAAAGCAAATGCTCCTAAAACACCGTCTAAAGAAAATGACGCATCTATTAATTCAAGATATATAAAACTAACAAGCCCAGTACATTTAGCTCCTTCTGCACATTTTGCTAAACGCATTTGTTCATGACGTTCAAGATAATGGGTTAAACCATCGATCATAAGATAAATAAGAATACCAAACACACCCGAAATTACGACACTTAAGGCCTGTTCTTTTGGAACTGCATAATGAAGCGTAATAAGTATCGCAAGCGACAAAATAACTTCAATTCCCCTTACATGATCTAAATGTGCTAGAGGCTCTTCAATTTTTTTAATCCAGTGAACATCTTTTTCATGATTAAAGAAATAGTGTAAAAAGAGCATCATCAAAAACATACCGCCAAAAGATACAATCGGGGCATGAGTTTGATGCAGATAATAAGCGTACTTATCAACATTGGTAAGTGCGATTTTAGTGACCTCAAGCATACTTAACTTGGCAAAAATAGCAACTACTAAAATAGGGAACAAGAATCTCATCCCAAAAACCGCAATTGCAATACCCCAGGTTAAAAATCTATGCCGCCATACAGGTGTCATTTTTTCCAGTTTCATCGCATTAACAACTGCGTTATCAAAAGATAAACTAACTTCAAGTATTCCTAAAATAACTGCAATAAAAACACACAACCAGCCTGTTCCGAGGTGTACATGTTCGCCCCAAAAATACGCTGCAATAAGCCCTGCCCCGGTTACAATATATGAGCCTGTAAAATCATTCATAAATTTTTCTCCTCAAATCCATTTATAACATAAAAAAGAACATCCTGTCCAGTAAAAATATCCTTGTAAAATTATTTTCACGTGACATAATATAATTATCGGAAGGGAAGACATGTCAAATACTCTTGCATACTTATTAGACGGCAAAATTTATATAAATTTAACCAACAGATGTACTAATTCTTGTATTTTTTGTCTTAGAAATGACAAGGATGATGTTTGCGGCAAAAATATGTGGCTTGATAGCGAAAATTTTACTGCACAAGACGTCATTAACCAAATTGAAGAACTGCCATTATCACAAGAGATTACCTTCTGCGGTTATGGCGAACCCTTATTAAAACTTGATATATTAAAAAAAGTTGCTAAATATATTAAAGACAAATATCCTGAAATTAAACTTCGCATTAATACAAACGGACATGCAAATTTTGTTTATAAGAGAAACGTTTGTGATGAGTTAAAAGGCTTGATTGATACAATTTCCGTAAGTTTAAACGGATCAACGGAAGAAGAATATAATGAGCTTTCCCAACCGTCATTTAAGGGTGCTTATGATGAGGTTAAAAAATTTATAAAAGCCTCTGCTGATGCTGGAATTAAAACAATTGCAACAGTAGTTGAGGGTTATAAAGGCAGACATCTAGATATTGAAGCCTGCAGAAAGATTGCACAGGATTTAGGTGCAACATTAAGAGTACGAGAATGGATAGAAAACGGATATTAATAAATTACTAAGTTGTTTAAATAAACGAAAGGAAGAAAAATGAACAGCAATTTAGACAAAATCATGAAACCGAAAGCAATAGCTGTAATCGGTGCGTCAACAAAAGAACACACAATCGGTTCAGATCTTATGAAAAGATTGCAGGAATACAAATTTAACGGGAAAATTTATCCGGTAAACCCTAAAGGCGGTATTATTGAAGGACTTCAAGCATATACTTCTGTTTTAGAAATACCGGGAGAAGTTGACCTTGCAATTATTGTAGTAAATGCTAAATTTGTACTAGATACAATTGATCAATGCCACCAAAAAGGTATTAAAGGCTTATGTATAATAACAGCAGGTTTCAAAGAAACCGGAGCTGAAGGAGCAGAAGCTGAAAAACAATTACTGGCAAAAGTTAGAGAATACGGCATGAGATGCGTTGGTCCTAACTGTCTTGGTGTTGTAAATACTCATCCTGATATAAGAATGGATGGATGCTTTGCTGAATCTTTACCTGAAAGAGGAAATATCGGCTTTGTATCTCAATCAGGAGCACTGGGTGGCGGTATCTTAAATATACTAAAAGACTTAAACTTAGGTTTTGCACAATTCATATCAATAGGTAATCAGGCTGATGTTAACGCTGAAACAGCAATGGAATACTGGGAAAATGAAGATGACGTTGAACAAATTCTACTATACATGGAATCAATTCAAAATCCTTCAAATTTCAGGAACCTTGCATCAAGGATTTCAAAGAAGAAACCTATTTTAGCATTAAAAGCCGGAAGATCTGCAGCCGGTGCTTCTGCGGCATCTTCACACACCGGTTCTTTAGCAGGTGCTGATAAAGCTGCAAATGCTCTTTTACAACAATCAGGTGTTATAAGAGAATACTCTTTGAAAAATCTTTTTGCAACAGCAAAAGTATTTGCTAACTGCCCTATTCCTAAAGGCGACAGAGTAGCTATTATTACAAACTCAGGCGGACCTGGAATTATGGCAACCGACGCAGTATGTGAATATGGCATGCAAATGGCTAAAATTTCAGACGCAACAAAAGAAAAATTAAGAAGCTTCCTGCCATCTGCTGCATCTGTTAAAAACCCGATTGACATGATTGCGTCAGCACCTATTGAACACTACAAACAAACATTAGAAACAGTTATAGCTGATGAAAATGTTGATATGATTATGGTAATTTACTTGCCGTTCTTAGGCTTAAAAGATATTGATGTTGCAAAAGCCGTTATGGAAATTAAAGCACAATATCCTCAAAAACCTGTTATCGGTGTATTTATGACTAAGAATGAATTTTTCTCAAAACTTTCAGATATGAACGTAAATATGCCATTCTTTATGTATGCAGAAGAAGCTGCTGACGGATTTAACAGATTAAACCAACAAAGACTTTGGATGGAAAGACCGCAAGGCAAAGTTCCATGCTATGATGTTGACAAAGCTAAAGTTGAAAAGATTATTAAATCAGCACTTTCAGAAGGCAGAGATCAATTAACAACATTGGAATCAATTGATGTTCTTCAGGCTTACGGTATCAGAGCTTGCAAATACGGTTTAGCTACAAATGAAGAAGAAGTAGTAACATTAGGAAATTCAATCGGATATCCGGTTGTTATGAAAATGACTTCAAAAACCACATCACACAAAACCGATGTTGGCGGTGTAAGAGTAAATATCCAATCAGAAGAACAATTGAGAGAAGAATATAGGGACTTAATTGCAAAATTAACAGAAAAAGGACTTATTGACGGCCTAGAAGGCGTAATCATTCAGGAAATGGTAAAAGGCAACCGTGAAATGGTTTGCGGTATTGCAACCGACCCGCAATACGGTCCGATGATGATGTTCGGTCTTGGCGGCGTATTTGTAGAAGCTTTAAAAGATGTAACTTTCAGAATTGCACCTTTAACAGATCAAGATGCAAAAGAAATGGTTAAATCCGTTAAGGCATACAAATTACTACAAGGTGCTAGAGGTACAAAACCTGCTGATATGGAACAGATTGAAGAAACACTTCTTCGCTTATCTCAATTGGTTAATGACTTCAAATTTATTGACGAACTTGATATTAACCCGTTGTTAATCAGTGAAAAAACAGGTGAAGGTATTGCTGTTGACGGCAGAATTAAGGTAAGACTTAATGAAGCTAAAGAATCTTTAGGTTGTCAATGTGCAGCATGCTCTTGCTAACTTATTAAAATAAATTAAAAGCTCTCCGAATAGGAGAGCTTTTTTAATGCTAAAAAATTTAATTGACCCTATAAATATTTAATGTTTTAATTAATTTATGAATTACATATTTTACTTTTTAATTTTAATTTCAATAATAGCAGGAGCAATAAATGGGAAGTTATCGGATGTTGTTAATGCAATACTTTCAGGAGCCGAATTATCTGTAAAAGTAGCATTTTCACTAATAGGTATAATGGCATTTTGGCTTGGAATAATGAAGATAGCTGAAAATTGCGGGCTCATAGATATAATAGCCAAAATAATAAAACCTGTTACAAAAAGATTATTCAGTGAAATTCCTGAAAATAGTCCTGCATTAGGAGATATTGCAATGAATTTTTCTGCAAATGCACTTGGTTTAACCAATGCAGCAACACCAATCGGTATAAAAGCTATGGAAGAGTTACAAAAGCATAATGTAGACAAAAAATCTGCATCAAATGCAATGTGTATGCTTTTAGCAATAAATACGGCCGGTTTTCAACTCATTCCGGCTACAGTTATAGCAGTTTTAATCGGAATAGGTTATAAAAATCCAACAGAAATAATTGCTCCAACACTTTTAGTTACAACAATAGCATTTATATCAGCTATTGTTTTTGCCAAAATTTTTGAAAAATTTTGGCAAAAACAAATACCTTTAAACGGGCAAAAACAATGTTTGAAAGGTGGTGAATTATGTTCCAAGAAATAATGAGTATTATTTCTATTTGGGCACTGCCTGCAATAATTTTATTAATCCTAACAATGGGACTGATTAAAAAAGTTCCAATATACGAAGTATTTACAGATGGAGCAAAAGACGGTTTTAAAGTAGCAATTAACATTATTCCATATTTAGTTGCTATTATAGTAGCCATATCTATGTTTCGTGCCTCCGGCATTTTAGAAACAATCCAATTATTGTTTTCAGGTTTTTTAAACAAATTGAATATACCTGCTGATGTATTGCCATTAATGATTGTAAGACCATTATCCGGTTCTGCTGCATTAGGAGTGTTTTCAGATATTGCAAATACATTAGGACCTGATAGTTATGCAACAAAACTTGCAGCAATAATGGTAGGTTCAAGTGAAACCACTTTTTATGTCCTGGCTGTATATTTTGGTGCAGTTGGTATTTCAAAGATAAGATATGCCCTTATTGTAGGGCTTTTAGCAGACTTTATTGGAATTGCTGCAGCAATTTGTGTTTGCAAATGGATGTTTCTTTAATATCAACCCAACTCTGCGTAAATTCAAAAGGCTCATTTGTTATAACTTTTTTAACTAATACAGCATAGTTTATATCAATAAAATTAATTTTATTTACCCTTTCCGCAACAAAATCCCTACCCCCGCAATTGTGACAAAATTTTTCTACAGGTACGATTTGACCATTTTTTATAAATGCTTTATGCTTAATTCCGCAGCAAGCACAACGAACTATGAACCACTGATTTTCAATTAGTTCACCACACTCAGGACAATACCCTATATCATTATAAGGACTAAATTTATCATGCACGCATGAATGTCTTTTAATTAAAAAATCTACTAATAACATATTAGCTTATTAATAGATTTTCAGTTAAAGTCAAATTAATTTTTTAAAATTCCTTGACAAAACTCTAATTATCATATATTAATTATTTATTGGAGGTTATTTTTATGAAAAAGGTTATCATAAAAGCGGTTCAGCAAGTCGCCTCCCCCCTGACTTTGGCTCTAGGTTTTATTTTTAGACAATTTATTCATTTACGTTTCTATAATAAAATCTTTAAATTTAAACCTGCTTTTACTTTAGCTGAAGTTTTGATTACCCTTGGTATTGTTGGTGTTGTTGCAGCTTTAACTATCCCGACTTTAGTCAAAAATTATCAAAAAAAACTTTTAATTAATCAAAACAAACAAGCTTATTCTTTAATTATCAACGCATTAGATAGAATAAAAGCAGAATCCTCAACATACTCATATGACATATTTTCATCAGAAAAGACAATAGATCAATCATTATCACTTTTTCAAAAATATTTTAAAATAACAGAAGCAAATGTTGATAGTTATGTATATAGGCTGATGCGGCCGTCAATTAATAAATATGATGAAAACAAATATGATTTAGGAAAAACATTCCCAAATAAAAATTTTAAAACAAATACCGGTATGTTAGTTGGAATAACAAAATATAATAACTGTATACAAATATATACAAAATATGTCTTTAACCCTGACGGAACAGTAGTAAGAGATGAAAACGGTGTAGCAATAACAGAAACAGCAGAAAGAGAAGCTTGTGCCGATATATTCATTGACGTAAACGCAGAAAAAATGCCTAATCAAGCAGGCAAAGATATCTTTAGATTTACTGTTCTAAGAAACCAATATGAAGTTACTAATAGTAGTGCCTATGGAAATATAAAATATATTTTACAATACAATGATTTTGACCCAAATATAATTGAATATGAACCAGGAGCAGAAAAAACTTAAAAAATAAATTTGTCAATCATCTAGCTAAAACGCTTTTACAAGAAAAATTTGGATATCTTTATTTAATCTTTCAACCCTTTTAACATATCTTAAATCTGTCCAATTTTTTAAAATCAAAACAACAGCAGGTTTTTTATGCGTAAGCTCGGCATAATATAAAGATTGGCCGACACTTTCCGCCCATTTTTTAGCAAAATCAAACTCAATTGCATAATCTTTTGTAAGACAGTCAACTCTCGTCATATCCCAAAGAACCGCCTCTTTCCTGCCAAATTCCATTTTACACCAGTTATCAACATAAAAGTGTTCCGGCATATCCGCAGTCATAGTTTGTGTGTCATATAACTCCAATGGAACATAGCTTAAACCTAAATAATATAATCCAGTAAACATTAACAAAAATGTTACAATAAAGGTTATTATTTTATTTTGCTGCCTAGATTTTTTTCGCATAAAATTATTATACAAAATTTGAATATTAAAATCAAATTAATAGCATCCGCATGTTATATTTTATAAATTATCATTTGTTAAAAAATGTAAAAGCCTATTAAAAAATAGTCAATTAATATTTTTAAATATCCTTTTAATACATAAAGAATATATAAAAAATATTCAGGAGGTATTTATGTCTTATGAATATATAAAGAATTATAACAAGGCAATATCAACATATCCGAACGCAAACCCTGTTAATGTTTTGAAATCTACGAATCACAACATTAATAAAGATGATACAATATTTAAATGCGATACCACACAGATGGGCTATATAAAAGAAACAAATCCATATACTCAATATATGAAAGAAAAAGCACAATTAAATATTCAATATCAAAAATATATGTTAGAACATAATGAATTACAATCATCTAACAATCAACCGGGTCAAGAAAGTCCTTATCATTATGTAAATTTAAATGAAAATAATGAAAATAATTATGCTCCACAATCATATATTGGAATAACGAACATAGTAAAAGTAGACTATGCTAAAGGTAACGGTGCTACACCGTCAACATCAGATGTTGGAATACTACCAACTCAAGGAAATAAAGTATCTACGACACAAACATTTATATCTTGGCTTTTAAATAACAACAAAAATTCTACCGCATATATAGCAAATACAACACCTCAAGAACTTGCACATTATATGTTTAAAGCTGCAGATAATATTCAAAGAGTAGATGCAGATCACCTTGAATATGAAATAGTAAATGGAAAAAAACAATATATTTTAAGAGATATAACAAACTCTAAAAATGTTGATAAAGTGAATTTAGATTACCAATTTGAAAATATAACACCTGGAGATGGTGTAGTAACAACGACTGAAGCTACTTCACTAGCTGTAGGAATAGCAAGTGATGCAGAAACCAATGTAAGAAAAAGTATACTTGCACAAACGCATCAAGAAGAAGCAGAACGCACATCATCAGCTAGAACAGTAAAATATGATAAGAATGATCCATTCAGAGAATTTATTATCAAAGCAAGTGAACTTGATGGAGTACAAGGTTTAACAGAACAAGAGCTGGCAACCGCAATCGAAAAAGTTGCTATACAAAAAGATGGTGGTCTGTATTTTAGTTACAACAAACTACAAGCATATTTACAAGATAAGCATAACGACCAATAACATAATAGCTTATATATATTAGAAATAAACAATAAATTAAACTTTATTCCAAAAGAGAAATACTATAAAACATTATTTATTTTTTGGAAATCAGATGTTGGTAATGGACTATTTTTTAGGCGATGGAATATGCCAGTATTTAAAAGAGCAAATTTTTTTATCAGATAAATCTTTCGTGTTTGAAATGAACTCGCCGAATAAATTTTTGTTAGAAAAATTGTGTTTTTCTTTTCAAAAAAGAAAAAGAGGAACAACGTATGTCATTCCTCTTTTTAAAATATAGATGTCGGCAACGGGCTATCTTCCCAGGCGGTGGCCCGCCAAGTATTTTCACTGAAATGAGTCTTTACGACCGTGTTCGGGATGGGAACGGGTGGTTTCCTCACTCTTGGTCACCGACAAACTTGGTAACCTGTGCGTGGTGCACTTTGAAAGTTGCATAATGATTATAAGGCACGCAATCATCCTTACGATAGCTTTTAACTTCAATATCTTGCGAATTAACAAGACATATAAGTAAGCTAACGTATTTTAGGAAAAGCCCTCGTCCTATTAGTATCAGTCGACTGAAAATGTTACCATTCTTACATCTCTGACCTATCAACCAAGTAATCTGCTTGGGGACTTACTAGCTTATGCTATGAGAGATCTCATCTTACGGTGGGCTTCGTACTTATATGCTTTCAGCACTTATCCGCTTGGAAC
>CALUSG010000061.1 GCA_944323365.1 Candidatus Gastranaerophilales bacterium | reverse complement strand
TTGAGAAACTTTTGCTTTTTTTGATACTTCTTTTACTAATTCTTCTTTGTTCATTACGAACCTCCTTCTTCCTTTCGCCTACCCAGAAACCATCTCTCTGTGCATGCTTTTGTATATCGACAAAACTAATTATAGCATTTTTTTTTTTTTTTTCAAGTGTTTTTTCAAATTTTTTTTAAATATACTTAGAATATACGACTTTAAACACACTGAAAAGCCTTGTAAAAAAGGGTATACAGATTATAATTTTTTTAATTGTAATATTCCGGATTTATACGGGCAAAACGTACATTTTTGTAAAAATACTGTAAAATTTGGTATGCGTTATAGCCTTGCTTGGCCAAATTATTAGCACCATGCTGAGACATTCCGACACCATGCCCGTTTTTTTTCACATTATCGTCAAAAGATGGTACTGAACGAATAAAAGGCAAATCATTACCCCAGGCCGCAGATGCATTTATTGTTTGACCGCCGGCTGAGGCTGAATAATAAGCCGGTATAATCTTTAAATCATAAATAAGCACCAGCCCCTTTGTATCGTCTACAATTTGATTTGTTTTGGAAGTTTCTGAAGATGCACCGCCATATACTTGATCCTCGGTCGTATCATTCAAATCATAACCATATTTTGCACGCTTGCCTAAATTTGCCAACGCAAAACTCCTTGCTGCAATTGCCTGAGCCTTTAATGCTTCTGTTTCCCATCCTGATGGCATTTCCGAAGGCAAAACACCCTTTATATAATCTTCTATATCTACATTATTTATTACTGTAAGCTTTCCATCTTTATTTTGTATCATCAAAATTCCACGATACCATTTATTTTTTACACTTACAAAGCCAGGTGTTTCTGTTTTTAACACGACATTATCACTGTCAATTTTATAATATCTTCCATTGTATTTAATCGCAATTTTATTTCTATAAGGTCTAACCTCATAACCTCTCATTGCCTCTAAAGAACATATATTATGATTGGTATTTGCATCAACTATAACAGCAGCCGTGCTCGCTCCTATACCTATTGATTTTACATGAGTCTGAAGCCCTATTTTGATGGCAAAACAAGGGTTTTGTAAAATTACATTAAATAAAAATATAGAAAATATTATAACAATCTTTTTCACAAAATCATTATAACATATTAAAGAACTGATTTACTTAAGCCTTTTGATTGATTTTTGAAGATTTTCCTGACCAATTAGCTTTGACCTCTTTGGCTAAATCTTTACCTAAAACTTCACCGACAGAATAAGAACCAATAGATGCACCTACAAATAATAATCCATTTATAAGTGTTCCAACTTTATTTCCTACAGGTATTTTTTTTATTATTTCAGGTAAAACTTTTTTTGCCACAGCTTCACCAGCAAACATCGTAGACAATGCTGCAGCTTCTTTAATACCTGAAGAAACTTTATCATCTGACATTAAAACCTTAACTCCGCCTGATACACAAATTAAAGGATTTACATTTTTAGTTGCCCAATTAATACCTTTAACTGTGTAATTCACAACTCTATTTTTATCAGCCCATTTATTAAACACACTTGTAGTTAACTCTGCACCTTTAGCAATAGCTTTATTATATTTTGCAGCCTGGTTCATTACATTAATGGTTTGAGCAGCTGCTACAGGTGCTCTGCCGACTTCACCATTTTGAGTCTTATCTACATTTCTACAAGCGAATATTGCTGATGAAATTATATTTGACATGATTTTACACACCTAATCCTATTTACAAATATATAAAGTATTTTTATCTATTAAAATTGCAAAATTCTATCAAAATATTTACATTTTTAACAAATTTTTAAAACTAGCTAAATAAATTGATATTTACATAAAAACTGCTATAATATAAATTATGAAAAAATTTATTTTAGCCTTAATATTACTATTAGGAATTAACATATATTCAATAGCTACAGAGTTGGACAATGTACAGCTACCAATGAGGGATTATGACGGAATTGAACTCCCTGCCGGTACATTTATACCTATAATTAATACACAAGATATCTCAACACAATATTGTCCGGAAGGCTATAAAGTAAAATTTATTTCAACAAATGATTTATATATGTATGATACAAATGTCATTCCAAAAGGAACAGAATTTTTTGGTTATATAGAAAAAATTAATGAACCTGTAGTAGGCACACATGCTTCTATGAAAATAAAAATAACAAAATTGGTATTACAAGATACATTTGAAATACCCATAAAAGGTTATATTTATACTTCCAATAACAACTTAATAGGTGGCGGGATTTCAGAACCGGCTGAATATGTAACCGTACCGCATTATCAACAAAGATTCCAAGGAAGATTTTGGTCACATAGAGGAGCAACCCTACAAATAAGACCCGGCGGGAAAAGAAAAATGGGAGAACACACAAGGGTTAACGCAGGTGAAGAAGGAATCATTGTTTTAACAGCTCCTGCCTGGATAACACATACCTTAACAAATTGACATATATTTTGTAATATTTTAGAATAAATAATGAAAGGGGAAGCTTATGTTCAGAAAAATAAACTTTATTTTAGCAGCAATATTATTAGCTGGAACATCATCTGTATTTGCAGCAAGTAATTACAATTATACTGAAAATACACCTGCACCTTTATATCAACCGAATTATTATCAACAAAACAATTATAATATAAATAACGGGCCGTTAAAAGGAAGTGTGGTAACTGTACCGGCAGGACAACAATTTAAAACTATTGTTACAACTCCAATAAGTTCACAAACATTAACTTTAGGACAAAATGTAACATTAGCATTAGGGTCTGATTTTTATTATGGAAACAACTTAATAGCCCCTGCAGGAAGTTCTGTAACAGGCACGGTATTAGAAGTTTCAAAAGCTAAACACGGAAGTATAAATGGTAAATTATTAATAAGATTTACACAAATTACAACGCCATATGGTATACAAATTCCAATATCCGCAGTTATAAAAACAGATGACAATACCGGTGTATTATTAGGCGGCACAAAACTTGATGTAACAAAAGAATACACAAAAGATTTAGCTATAGGCTCAGGTGCTGGTGCACTTTCAGGAGTGGTATTCGGGGCATTAGCAGGAGGTAATGTTGGAAAAGGTGCCGCATTAGGTACTGCAGTAGGTGCAGGCGGAGGATTAGTAAAATCTATTTGGGACAAAGGTAACGATGTTGAGATACCGGCTAATTCTTCAATCGAACTTATACTTACTCAGCCAATCACGGTTAACCCTGCCGTAAATCAATCAAATTATTAGTAAACCAGGTAATAATTTTATTTTACATTTAAAATAAAATTATTTAAAACAAAGGTAAAAAATGTCAACATTAAATAAATATACAATTTTAATAGACGAAGAAGAGCCAAAATATACCTTACCAGCTGTATTAAAAAAAGACGAAAAAGAAATTTCATTTAAAAATGCTGTAATTATATCCACTATACTACATCCGGTAACATTAGGTTTAATTTGGCTGCTTATATTTGTATTTGCACTTTTAGGAATAAATTTTGTATTATTTGACAGGCCAAAACCAAAAATGAATGATATAGAATTTGTACTTGTTGAAAAAGAAGGGACTCCTAAAAATAAAAATACACCTTACAGATCAGATATAAATTCACGGACAGGCGGTAAAAATGACCCAACTAAAAAAGTGTCAATGCCATCACCTTCACCGTCTAAAACCGTACAGCCCAAAAGTGCACCCGCAAAAAGTGTCCGACAACCTGTACAAAAAACTGTCCAGCAGCCTGTACAACAACCAGTAAAACAACCACAGCAATCTGTCCAAAAAAGTCAAGCAGCAAAACCTCAACCGCCAACAGCAAGGCCGTCTATAAAACCGCCATCAACACCAAAAGCTGTTACAAAACCATCATCAGCATTTCAAGTTCCGGTACCATCCGGCGGCCAAAAAACAGGCAGTTATACGACAGGACCAATAAGCGGTTCAGGAAGCTCTTCCGCAGGTAAGGGTAGTTATGCTCCAACACCTTCACTTGCCCCAACAGGCGGCGGTTCAAGTGATCGTTTAGCCAAAGGCGGAGGCGGAGGTACAGGTAATATTGGAAACCCCGGCGGCGGAGGAGGAGCACCAGGGATAGATGCCATACGAGAACCTGATTTCGGTCCATATATGCGTGATCTTCAAAGAAAAATTAAAATGCACTGGGATCCGCCAAAAGGTAATGAAAGCAAACGAGTAGTCTTATTATTTAAAATTGCAAAGGACGGTCGTCTGCTTAGTTGCAGAGTTTATAAATCATCAGGCTTGCAAAACGCAGATAACGCAGCATTAAATGCCGTTAAATTAACAGCACCATTCAAGCCTTTACCTGCTGATTACAGAGGTTCAAGCATCGATATTCAATTTACATTTGATTATAACGTATTTGGAGCAACACAATATTAAATAGAAAGAGGATAAAATTATGGAATTACTATTACATTCATTAAAATTAGATTGGCCAGTATTAACACCTATATTTATTTGTTCAATCTTAGTATTGGCGGTAGTTATCAAAAAAATTTCCGTCTACAAAAGGAACAAAAGGGATATTAATAAATTAATACCAAAATTACAAAGAGCATTAATGGCTAATGATTTAACAAGAGCTCACGAAATTGCTGAAGAATGCGGGGGCGTAATAGGACAAGTTACACAAGAAGCTGTTAGAATTTTTAAAGAACAAAAAAACGGATTTTCACGTTCATTTGATATAGTATCAGCTCTTGCTATTAGAAAAATGGAAAGCCTGCTCACAATTCTTGGTACAATTGGAGGTGTTGCCCCATTCTTAGGATTATTCGGTACTGTTGTAAGAATATTATATACATTCCAGGATTTAGCAGTTCAAGGTAATCAATCTGCAGCAGTTGCTATGGGTATTGCCTCTGCGTTAATAGCTACGGCATTTGGTCTTGGAGTTGCTATCGTTGCAGTAATATTCTATAACTCTTTCCAATCCGTAGTAAAACATTATGAAAATGATTTTCAATTAATTAAAATGTTATTCTTAAGTTTTATAGATTCTAAAGACGAAGATGTAACATTAACATCTAAAAATACAATATAAGGAATAAGTCGATGAATTCTCAAAAAGGCAAATTATTTACCGAAATAAATATAACACCTTTAACAGATATATTTCTAGTTTTGTTAATTATAATGATGGTTATTGCACCAACATTTCAGTCTATTGACAACAACATTGCAGTGCCCGAAATAAACAGCGGCGTTGCAATCGAAGAAAATCGAGCAGAAATTGCAGTGACAAAAGAAGGTTTGATGTTTATTAACGGTAAACAGATTAATGAAGATCAACTTGTAGCTGAATTAATAAATATAAAAGATTCTCTAGACAAGCCTGAAGTAGTTGTAAAAGCAGATAAACAGGTGAAAAGTGCTGAAATTATGAAGATTATGAATGCAGCTCAAGATGCGGAATATAAAAAGCTTGTTGTTGCTGGTGAACCGTTAAGCAAAAAAGAACAGAAAGAACTAAAAGAACAAAATACTGAAGGGTAATTATGGCGAAACAAAGAAATACTTTTAATGAAATAAATATAACACCTCTAACAGATATATTTTTGGTTCTGTTAATTATAATGATGGTTATTGCACCTTTATTAGATCAACAAGGATTAAATTTAACCGTTCCTGAAATGGTTGATCAAGAACAAATAAAAAACAACGAAACAAAAATTCTGACTGTAACAGTAACGGATCAGGACAAATATATAATTGATGAAGAAGAAATTTCTGCTGAAAATCTTGAAAATGTTTTAAAATCAAAAGGTAAAGAATACCCTGATGGAATGCTTATTCAATCCAGCCCTGACTCTACGCACGGAGCTGTGGTGAAATTAATGGATAATGCTAGAAATTCAGGCATTACAAGTATTTCAATAATAGAAATTTAACTGCTATCATTTTGTTTCAATAATTGTCTGATTTTTTGAAAAGAATTATTTATATTCATACTGTTACCGAAAGTTGCTAACTCAATTTTCGCTTCTTCAGCATTATGAACTAAATCAATGCCCAATACTTCAGCACGTTTTTCTATACATTCTATAAATCTCATACAATGTTTAAATCTTTGAGAAGGTGTTGCACCGTCTAAAAAAGCCTGAATAAAAGTTTTACCGTAACTTTTGCCATACATTTCATCCCAGGCATCCATAACATCAAATATATTACTGCAATCCACTTTTGAAATAGCTCGTTCAAAGCCTATATTATCAGTACCAAGACACTCAATACCGTCATATAACCAATCACAAATCATTTCAATTTCTTCAATATTTTCAGGATTTTTAACTACAAGCTCTAGAGAATGACTATCAGAATTATTTTTAAAGGAATTTTCCGAGTCTGTCAAATCCGCATTTAGCAGTATTCTACATATATCATTAAATCCATTAACCATTTTCTATACTCTCGATTATATATATAAACAATTTTTAGCTGTTAAAATTGCCTAAAAACCAATTATTATTAACATTTAGCAATATTTCAAACTGATTAGGACACTTATAAGGTAGATTTTTTATATTTTTGCGATATAATTTAATAAAAAGAGAGGTTAATTAAATGAATAAAAATCAATCTGCAGGTATGTATATAGTTTTGGCTATAGTTATACTGGTATTTGTTTCGTCCGTATTTATGGCAGGCCCTGTAACAAGCACCAGTGAATTATCCTATTCAAATTTTTTAGAAAAACTTGAAGCTAAAGAATTCAAAAAAATTGAAAAAGCAGATGATTATTTAATTGCAATACCTTCAAATCAGCCCGCAGATACAACCGTTAAAGAACAAAGTCCTTTTGGAATGGTTGAAAAAAAAGTTCCTCAAATTCAATATAAAGTTTTAACACCGAATGATCCGGATTTAATGAAAAAACTTGAAGCAGCTAATGTAGAAATTACTGTAAAAAAACCTTCTGAATCCTCTCAATTAATTGGAATTTTAGGATCATTACTTTTACCATTACTATTTATAATATTTCTTGTTGTGATGGCAAAAAGTATTCAAGCCGGCGGTTCTCAAGCAATGTCTTTTGGGAAAAGCAAAGCAAAAATGCTTTTAGATAGTAAAGTAAAAACAACGTTTAAAGATGTTGCAGGAATAGACGAAGAGAAAAAAGAACTGGAAGAAATAGTTGATTTTCTAAAACATGGAGAAAAATATATTAAATTAGGTGCAAAAATTCCAAAAGGAGTCTTGCTGGTAGGTGCCCCCGGTACAGGTAAAACTTTAATGGCAAAAGCTGTAGCGGGAGAAGCCGGCGTACCGTTTTTCTCAATAAGCGGCTCTGATTTTGTTGAAATGTTTGTCGGTGTTGGTGCAAGCCGTGTAAGAGATTTATTTGAACAAGCAAAAAAGCATCAACCATGTATAATCTTTATTGATGAAATAGATGCCGTAGGCAGACAAAGAGGAGCCGGTCTTGGCGGTGGCCATGATGAACGTGAACAAACATTAAACCAACTTTTAGTTGAAATGGACGGTTTTGATGAAAATGTTAATATAATTGTTATTGCCGCAACAAACAGACCTGATATTTTAGACAACGCACTTTTAAGACCTGGCAGATTTGACAGACAAATCGTAATAAACCGACCTGATATACTCGGAAGAGAACAAATTTTAAAAGTACATGCTAAAAATAAACCTCTTGCTGATGATGTAGAATTAAAAGTACTTGCAAAAAGGACACCGGGCTTTACCGGAGCTGATTTACAAAATCTTCTTAATGAAGCAGCTCTTTTAGCCGCTCGACATGATCAAAAAGAAATTAATATGGAAAATTTAGAAGAAGCTATTGATAAAGTTATGGCAGGTCCTGAAAAGAAAAGCCGTATTATCTCAGACGAAGAAAAAGAAAATACTGCTTACCACGAAGTAGGACACGCACTACTTGCAAAATTATTAAAAAATACAGATCCATTGCATAAAGTATCAATAATTCCACGAGGTATGGCATTAGGAGTAACCATGACATTACCTGAAAAAGATCATTTAACAATGAAAAAATCTCAATTACTTGATAGAATAACAATGACATTAGGCGGCAGAGTTGCAGAAGAAATAGTTTATGGAAAAGATTCAATAACAACCGGAGCCTCAAACGACCTTGAAAAAGTAACGGCACTTGCTAGAAACATGGTTACAACTTATGGTATGTCAGAAAAAATGGGTAACCTTCAATATGGAAAAAGTGAAGAACATATATTCATGGGGCGTGATTTTGGGCATACAAGAGATTTTTCAGAGGAAATTGCAGCTGAAATCGATAAAGAAGTGAAAAAAATTGTCGATGAACGTTATGACATCGCAAAAAAACTTCTTTCTGAAAATAGAGATATGTTGGAATATATTTCTAAAACGTTACTGGATGAAGAAACTATTGATGAAAAACGTTTTGATGAATTAATGGAAAAAGTTCAAAGTGAAAGACAAAACTCATAGAACTCTTTATGTGCTTGAGATACCTATATTCAATCCAAATGAAAACTTCCAAACAGCAAAAGATTATTTTAAAACAACTAAAAGGATTGAATTAATAAATAAAGCTCAAAAAAGCTTATGTGACATTATAAGTCTTAAGTTTAATGTAAACAAAACTGAAGATAGCCAAAAAGCCGTTCGTATATTAAAAAAAATTCTGCCACATATTACAAAGCCTCTAATGATAAATTGTACCGAAAATAACAGTCTTTTAAAAACTGTTCTTGTAGATCTTATAAAAAATTTAGATAGAGAAGCTATAATTTCTTTTGCTAACGAAAATACATATAAAGAAATTATTCCATATATAATCAAAGGTAATCATAGAATTATTTTAAAAAGTCCAATAGATATAAACTTATGTAAGGAATTAAATATTTTAGCCAGTGAATTAGGATTACCATTAAATAAAATAATAATGAATACTGATATAGGTGGATTAGGTTACGGACTTGATTACGGTTATAGCATAATAGAAAAAATAAAACTTGAAAATGATGAATATTTAAAACTACCAATAATAAGTTTTGTTGCAGAAGAAAGTTTAAAAACCAAAGAAGCAAAATCTACACATTTTTCAAAAAGCTGGGGTAAATTAAGCGATAGAGCAAACATGTTTGAAATAGCATCCGCCTCAGCGGTTAAAGCAGCAGGAGCAGATATAATTGTTATGTATAATCCACAAAATATCGAAATAATGAGGAAACTGGACAAATGAACTTATCAGGTCTGCAAATATTTAAATATCTTCCTGCCTCAACAAAAGCAATACATACTAATTGCAAAGAATGCGGCTGTCCAACCTGCATGGCTTTTGCAACAAAACTTGCACAAAAACAAATTAACTATGATAGATGCAAGTATATGCCGGCTGAACTCAAAAAACTTTGTATTAAAAATATAAAAGCTCCACAAAAAACAATAAAAATAGATAACCTTAAAATTGGCGGTGAAAATGTCTTATATAGACACGAAAAAACTTTTGTAAATCGTACTGCGTTTGCGATTTTACTAGATTGTAAATCACCTGACTTTAATAAACAACTTGAACGCATTAAAAATTTTGAAATAAAAAGAATTAATGAAAATTTAAAAATTGATTTGGTTATATTAAAAAACAGTAAAAATTATAAAATAAAGAACTTATGTGATGAAACTATATACATAAAAGAAGAAGATTTTTTAAAGCTTTCACTCAAAAAATTGAAAGACAATTCAACGACAGCTAAAAAATTAGTTGAAATAAGACAAAAGGCCATAATATCTAGAGATGAAAAATATTCGGCCCCAGTATATGTACAATTTAAATCAGGACAAAACAAATATGAATTATGTTCAAAAGCAAGTTATTACATATGTAAATATGCAAATATGCTTGTATTTGAAGACTTCGACGAAAGTTTATTTAGCACCTTAATGACATTACGCCAAAATATATACACTGATCCTCAAAAGCCATTACAAGTAGAGGCAAAAATTTACGAGTTCAATAACCCTGATGAAAATTCAATTGTTTTTATGACGACAAATTTTGCTTTAACATTTTATGCAGTAGCGAATGAATTAGAGAATTTAAAAGTTCCATCATATCTTATAGTAACACCCGCTGAAGGAATGAGTGTTCTAACAGCATGGTCTGCTGAAAAATTCACTGCAAAAATGGTTGCAAAAACATTAAAAAAATTTGATTTTACAAACAAAGTTAAAACAAGAAAAATAATTATACCTGGACTTTTAGCACATATGAAAACAGAACTGGAACAAACTCTTCCTGCTTTTGAATTTGTAATAGGAACTGTTGAGGCTTATGCTATTTCTGATTTTGTAAAAAACCTTACTTCAAGTCAAAATCATTAATTAAAAGTACCTGAATTTCTCCGGGTAGCAAATTAACTTTGAATTTGCCATCTTCAGAAATAGGAGCCGTATCCATTTTAACAGGAATAGTTAATATAGAATCTTTATAACCAGGAACTTTAATTACAGCTTCACTATAAGTTCTAAAATTCAAGTTTCCAAAAACAAGCACTGTAGTTTTGTTATAACTCAATCCATAAGCGAAAACCTCAGGGTTAGTTGATTTTAATTCCTTATAGACTCCATTAGCTGTCAATGAGGAAATAAAATGCTTAAAACTTGTTGCGGTAGCAAATTCTCTAGTTAAATTTACGTATTTACCACCGGGTTTTCTAGAAAAATTAAATATATCAAGCTTACCTCTATGGACAAAATAATCGTCATCATCAGTATAAGTTGAATGAGCATGTTTATTAGCCCAAAGGTATATGTAATTATCACCTGATTGGAAACCGTCCACATAATAAGCATTTACAGGTAAAGTAGAATTTAACCATAAAATCATTTCACTATATTGAATACCATTTATCAGAACAGGACTCAACTCATCATGTGTCGTGAAACTTCCTATAACAGCTTTTGGCTGAGAAAACTTTTTCCTAAGAGAGTTAGTAAATTTAACATGATTCAACAGTTCAGAGGCATTACGCCAATCTTTCATTTTAAAATAACTACCATAAAACCCGTCAAATCCGGCCTCTAAAAGTTTATCATAAGGTGTATATTCAACAGCAGGAGTTATTGACGTAGTCCAAGAATCAGAGGCTTCTGCAAGCCACATAAATTGCGGATCTTTTATTCGAGAATAATCAATTAATTTTTTCCAAAATGCCGCAGGTTTCAATTGAGCCACATCAGCTCTTATACCGTCAGCACCGAGCTTCATAACATAATCAACAAATTCCTGATATAAATTATACACATCCATATTTATGTTGGTTTCACTACCTGCGTTGAGTAGTCTAACATCCGTCCAATCAGAAGGTACTACCGGTTGTCCGGATGAATCTTTTAAAAATAACTCGGGTCTTTGCATATATAAATCAAATGATCCGCAAGCAGGCACATCAATTAAAACTCTAATTTTACGTCTATGAGCCTCATTAATAAATTTTATAGCTTGTTCTTCCAAAGTTAATGCTGTTTTTTCGCTTTTCAACTGAGGATTAAGTTTATTAAAACTTGACGCAGCATATAAAGAACCGGCCGTACCAAGAGCTTTTATTTTGCCTGTTTCCATTATAGGCATAATATGAATTGTATTAATTCCGAGATTTTGTAACTCATCAAGCCTGTTAATCGCATTTAAAAAATTACCGCTTTCTTCACCGTCCAATGGATCTATAATACCATCATTGTTTAAATCTTGAGCTCCAAAAGTTCTCATATTTATTTCATAAATTACAGCTCCATTAGATAAAAACAAATTTCTTAAATCATTTACCCAAACATTATCTGCAAAAACAGCAGGAATAAATAAAAACCCTGTTAAAAAAGTGACTAAAAATTTCTTAAACATATTTTCCCCTTACAGAAATATATTACCAAACTGTACAATTTTTTGCAAATAATACATAAATAAAATTATAAACAACTTATTCATAGTATAATTTAAAAAAAGGATAATATATGAAAAAAGTTCTAGCTATAATATTTATTTTATTCATAATAGTTTTGACAATTTTTTATAAAAATTCTACCCAAAAAATTAATGTTAAGCCTGCTAATACAGAAGTAATTTTTTGGACATTACAGATGAGTGATTTTTCGGATTACATTAATAATGTAATAAAAGAATTTGAGGCAAAAAATCCTGAAATAAGAATTCAATGGATAGACGTACCTTTTTCAGAAGGCGAAAAAAGAACATTAGCATCTGTATTAAGCGATAATCCTCCGGATTTGATTAATCTAAACCCTGATTTTTCTGCAATATTAGCTCAAAAAGGAGCATTATACGAAATTAAAGAAGAAAACACAAATCAATTCATAACCGAAGTAATAGACTCTTTAAGATATAACGGGAAAATTTACTCACTGCCCTGGTACGCAACATCAGCAGTAACAATTTACAATAAAGACTTAATTAAAAAAGCAAATGTTACTGTTCCAAAAACTTACAATCAAGTAGGTGATATCGCAAAACAAATTAAAATAAAAACGAATGCATACGTATGGCTGCCTAATATTTCAGAAAATGATACAATGTTAAAAATCTTAAATAAATATGGAATAAACTCCGCCATAAATATAAATTCTGCAAAATCAGTTGAAGTATTTGAATTTTTCAAAAAACTATATTCGCAAGACCTGGTTCCAAAAGAATCTATTACACAAACGCACCGAGAAGCATTAGAAAAATATATGTCAGGGAATATCGTACTATTTCAAGCCGGAGCAAATTTTTTAAACATGATTAAAGAAAATGCTCCTGAAACATATACCAAAACTGATGTTGCTCCTCAACTTACAGGAGATTTAGGACAATACGATTTTTCATTAATGAATCTTGTCATACCAATACGTGCAAAAAATAAAGATGCCGCATTAAAATTTGCTTTATTTTTAACAAATGAAAAAAATCAACTTGAGCTGGCTAAACTAACAAATATAATAGCAGTAAATAAAGAGGCATTAAATCACGATTTTTATAAACACTATGATGACAATGATTTAATGGCAAAAGCCCGCATCCTTAGTGCAGCACAGTTAAATAAAATTAATCCTGTCCTAAAAATTGATAGAAACCAAAAAGAAATTAATACTATAATCAATTCGGCTGTTCAAGAAATTTTACTGAATAAACAAAAAACTGAACTTATATTAAACA
This sequence comes from Candidatus Gastranaerophilales bacterium, assembly GCA_944323365.1. Classification (GTDB taxonomy): domain Bacteria; phylum Cyanobacteriota; class Vampirovibrionia; order Gastranaerophilales; family Gastranaerophilaceae; genus SIG32. The sequence continues at coordinate 3,431 of CALUSG010000061.1, read as the reverse complement.
GAGTTAGCAAAAACTGGAGCCTTATTAACAGCGACAGCAAAAGCCGCCAAACATCGGCATCGGAGCCCCAAACATAATAGGAGTAGACCAGGCTGAATAGAAACCAAATGGTGTAAATGCCGGTGCAAAAAATGGATTAGCAAACATTGCAGCACTTGTCATGCCTATTGAAGTTGCAAACGGATTGTTACCGGTAAATGTACTTAAAACACTATTCATAGTTGTACCCATATAAGAATGTGTAGTTTTATCAATAGCATTTCCTAATAAAGCATTACCAATACCCATTGTTGCAGTTCCCAACCCATAAGCTGAAGCCTGATAAGGATTAGCTCCGTTATTTCGTGCTTCCAAATAACTGACAACACCATTCAATCCGGCAAGACCCGCCTGTATACCTGATATTGTATTTGTAAATCCTGGATTATATCCGTACATAATATTCCTCAATATATACTCTCATATATATAAAAAATTTTTATGGATTTAAATTGACTATTTTTTAACAACTATTAAGTAATGTTACAAAAATAATAAAAAAATTAAAGATATCAAAAAAAATGCCGAATACATGAATAGAAAAGGAAAAGGGATAATGAGTCTAAGCATTACACAAAATTTCAAAACCGGTTTGGATACTTCTATATTAAAAGAAGTATCCGCCGAAATCCTTAAAAGAGCACAGGCAAAAGCGGCTAATATTCAAACTGGAGCATCAAATTCAGTATTTAGACCACAAGAATTGGGCTTAGACTTATACAACGGAAAAATTGATTCTCAAACTGCAAAGCAAATAGCATTAAACAATTCAGGTCTACAAATTCAACTTAACCAAAATGTTTTAGAGTCAATAAAATTTTTAAACACTCAGGCCGCACAAAATGTTCAAAAAAATGTTGAAGGCAAAATCGCATTTTCAGTATATGAAGGTACTGACGTACAAAAAGCAGCAGAAATGCCAAAATTTAACTCAATAATAAGTTTCAGTACTGCTAAAGATAAAAAAGGATCAAATCCATTTTATCATGGCGAATTACTGGCAAATAACAATAAGAAAGAAGAAAAAGAAATTAATATTTTTGGTTAGTAAAAATCTTCTTCTTCAGTATCAGAATTAACAGATTCCTCAATTTTTTTCTTTTTGATATCCTCTTTGGATTTATCCTTGAGGGTTATCTTCTTTTTCTTGGCATTAATAACGTTTGCAACGTTCATCATTGCCAATGAATTCAAAGTAGCACGTAAAACCGCACTTTGATCCATATATTTATTTTCAGGCTCATCGTTTTCAGGAGCTTGCTGAGCAAAATATTCTCCGCCTTGCCCCATTTTATCATCTTGAGTTTTTGCAGCAGTTCCTGATATATCGCCGCTTTTAAAATTAAACGAACCTCCTATACCAAAAAATCCTGCTTATCTGTTATCGACCATAGTTTATACCTTGTGTTTATTATATAGGATTATAGCTAACCCATCAATATTTTAAATCCTCTAAATATATTAATTTGCTATTTTGTAAAAAAATATTAACATAAAATGGAAATTTTAAAGTTTATTGAAAAACATATACAAATGTGTTAAAATATAAATGGAAAGAAAGGTGTAATATGAAAAGATTCAGAGGTTTTACACTATCAGAATTAATGATAGCAATAACAGTTTTAGGAGTATTATGTGCAGCTGTGCTGCCTTCAATTGTAAATAATAATCCAAACCAAAATAAAATGATGATGAAAAAAGTATATTACACAACAACAACAATAGTAAGCGACATGATAAACAATCCTGGTTTATATCCGATAGTTGATAAAAATGGTAATTCTCACGATGGATTTGATAATACAGATCAGGTAACTTTCAATAACGAAGTCTGCCAGGGTAACAGCAAATTCATAAAATTATTTGCAAGACATTTAAATATTGAAGGAGATATTACAACATCTTGTGATAATGCAATGAAAACCGGATCCAGCAGTGCCTGTCAAGTATTTAACACCCCTGACGGCATAACCTGGTCACTTGTCAATAAATCATCAACAACAGAGCCTAAAAATGAAATAGTAGTAGATGTAAACGGGGATAAAAAACCTAACTGCCGCCAGGGTGAAACATCTAATAGCTGTAAAAATAGAGATGGAAATTTTGACAGATTTAGCATGGATATTTATGATGACGGACAAATTGAAATTCCGGAAAATCAAACCTGGGCAATTGATGCAATTTCAGTAAGTTCTGCCTTAACGGACAGATAATAAATTTTTGTACTATAATAAAAAAATAAAGCAGCCGGATAATCGCACAGAGATGTGAGGAAAGTCCGTGCATTCAAGGACAGGCCGCCGGGGAAAGCCCGGACGACGTGAGTCGGTGGATAGGACCACAGAAATGAGTGCGTAATCAAGTGTAAGATCTGTGTTAGTTTGCAAAACCAGTATTGAACACTACAATACCGCCGTTGTGACTGGAGCGTAAGCGAAAGGAACGAACAAATCTCTGATTTGACAGGCGGGAAACGCCGAGACTGCCGATGGATTTTATATCACAGGCGATGGTGCAACGGTGAGTTAAGAGCTTCACCAGTGGTATCGAGAGGTATCAGCTAGGCAACCCCCGGCCGAATGCAAGATTAAATCGAAGGTTATAAAGGTGTCCGCCCACTTCGAAAAAAAAATCGCTAGAGTGTGCAGGTAACTGCATTCCCAGACAGATGATTATCTAGAAACAGAACGCGGCTTACGAACTGCTTTATTTATTAAATAAGAGGGCATACCCTCTTATTTAATGTGAAACAACAATTTAAAAAATTTAAAAATTTTTTCGGCCATAAAGCCAAGATATATAATAACATTCACCTGAAGGACACCAGCGGGCTTTAGTAGTATAATCCATTTGTCTGCCAGGCACAACACTGTCAGGTGTTGCATCAGACCTATAATCTCCACCGGCACTGTTTGCTGCCATTGCAAATACAAATCTATCCTTTCCAAGCCTGTTCGGCCCGTTAAATCCGTTTGTATCTACTAAAAAAAGCGGCTCATTGTTTGAATACATTCGCCAATTACGTCCTTTTGAATCAACAAATGTATAAGATAGTCCATTACATTCTGTTGTTGCTTTCCATTCATCATCTATATTATCATTGTTAGCTTGTTCACAGCCTTTACATTTCCAGCATATATCTCCAGGTTTCCCATCAAAACATGTTTTCGTAGCCCTAAAATAACGTGCCAATATTTTAAAATTTTCTCCATAGGCACTTGAATAACCCGGCCTTGGATTTCCATTCTCATCTTTCATATAAACTATCTTTTGTAATTCTGTGCCTTCATATGACAACATTTTAAATGCTTGATTTAAGTCGCTAAATGCTGCCTTATAAGCTGTTTTATACACTTGATCTTGTATTTTTGAAACTAATGTAGGAACAGTTA
>CALUSG010000060.1 GCA_944323365.1 Candidatus Gastranaerophilales bacterium | reverse complement strand
GCCAGCGTTCGTCCTGAGCCAGGATCAAACTCTCCATTGTCAGAAAGTTTATGTCCATCGTTTATATGCGGCTAGCATATAAACTGCTCGACTTTATTTTATCGCTAAGCTTATGCTTTTGCGTGTTAGAATCATTTTTGTTGAATTAACAAGTATTAATTTCGTCAATTATTGAATGTTCACTATTAACAGGTCACATTCAAGTTTTCAGCTATTCTGTTTTCAATGTTCGGTCAAAACCTTTGCCACCATTTTTTAGGTAGTTCTTTTTCTTTTTGCAGACTACTAGCTAAATGCTTGGGGCTAGCTGGAATAGGCAGATGTGCAAATCATTTAATGCCTTTCACTGTCTTTGATTAAGTATTGAGTCTTAATCTTTAACCGCTTGTCTGTCGCGGTAATTATTATCTTATTACTTCAATTTTTTTTGTCAAGCAGTTTTTTAAAATATTTTTTATTTTTCTTAAAACTTCTTAACGTTGCTATTTATTTTAAAAAGTTCATCGTGCACAAGGCACATAAAACATATTATGGCAAATATTTTTAAAAATCAAGACATGTATTTTTCTTTTTTTAAAATTTTTCTCACTTTTTTAAAATTTTAATCTATAAGCCGATTTCCGCTATTTACAAATGTTAATAATCTGCTCTTCCTCGTGTTCTGACGTCTGTCTTTTTTAAAAGTTCCCTTAATATATATTTACAAATTTGTTATTTATAGCTGCATGCTTTAATATGTTGATATATAAGAATAGGAGAACTGACATGATTAAAACCTTAAAACATACTGCTTTTGCTTTAACTCTATTTTTGGCATGCTCTTCAATTGCATTTGCCGATGGAAATGCTTTCACTCCATTAAATTTTGATGATGCAAGTTATGGTACGACTTCATCTTCTGCTCCAACTTCTAATCCTCAAGAAGTTCCCGGGAATTCCAAAATGCAAAATGCTATCTTAGAACTTGATAATGCTCAAGTTGATGTTAGAAATGAATTATTAAATTATAAAGCTAAATATTCAGATGTTGATGCCCAATATAAATTAATTAAAGCGGAAAGAAAGGCTCTTGACCAACAAATAAAATCTATTGAAAAAAGAATTAAACAAATTGATAAGGCTAAAGAAAAAATCAGAAAAAATATGTTATAAAAACCATGCCATACAAAAATGACTTGTCAAAGACAAGTCATTTTTTAATATTAGTTTTATAAATAAATTTTTTTAACTATTCGTCAATATAAATTCTCAAATAATTCCAATAACTACGGAAAACTTTTTTAACATAATTTTTTGTTTCGGGATATGGGATTTGTTCTACAAATTCATCTGTATCAGAATAACTCAAATTTTTCTTCCAATTACCTATAGAACCTATTCCTCCGTTATAAGCCGCAACTGCCGATATATCCAAATTATTTAGCATATTTCTTATTTCTGCATAATATGAATTACCTATTTTTATATTTAATTCAGGGTTATAAAGGTCATCATCATTTGTCATGCCAAATCCATTCTTCGCACTTATTTCTTTTGCGGTTAATGGCATTAATTGCATTAAGCCCCTTGCTCCTGCAATACTTTTTGCTTCTTTATTAAAGTAGCTTTCTTCTCTCATTAATGCCAGCATTAAAACAGAATCATTACCATAGGCATCAGAATATTTTTGAATTTCTTCATAATAATCTATAGGATAAACCAATCGCCATCTTAAATCTGTTCTGTCCGGCTTTGGGGTAATTTTTTCCATTGCATCACGTGCAATAAGCATTGAATGTGAATAATCACCTTTTTGATAATATATCCAACTTTTTATAAATTCGTCATCGGTTATTTCGTTTAAAATTTCATAATCTTCTAATTCCGCCAATTTTACAATGATATTATTTTTCTCTACATAGGGATAGACTACAGGTTTTTCTTTAATATATGCGTTAAGTATTGCTCCTTTTATATGCTTCATTGCCAAATAAGAGCGATAAGCATAGTATGTATCAGGGAAATCAGATATTGTTTTTTTATAATAATACATATATTCGTTATATTCATTTAGCTTCTCAAAAGTTTTACCAAGCCAAAAAGTTACCATTGGGGCTGAATTTGAATTCGGGAATTTATCTAAGTGGTCTTTACCAATTTTGACAGCATTGTCGTAGTCTTTAGCTTTTATTCTATCAAAAAATATATTTGCCAAAGCCTCTGCTGCATAATTCCCGTTTGGATAGTTTAAATATAATTGTTTATAACATCCAGCCTGGTAGGCCGATGGAGCGGCTTCACATTTTAAACTCCATACATAATCCTTACCTTTCGGTGATGATATGTTAAATAAATAATCAATGGCATCTTTTTTAGTTTGCGACATACTTAAATATATATTTATAACGTCATGGATATCAGACTCATCTGCATATTTAGAAAAATGTGTTAAGCCATATTCTGAAATATATTTTGCACGCTGATAATTTTTTAAGGCATAAGAATTTTTTACATCTAATGCCCAGCTATCCTTCAATTCTGTATTTGCAAGTAATTCCTTAGTTTTGTTGTAATCACCAAAAAGATATAATGTATTTGCCATTAGTAAATAATCATCTTTTGATATTTCTTTATCAAGGCTTAGCCACTTATTTACAGCATTTAATGCCAAACGTCCTTGTGGAGCTTTTTTTAAATAATGTCTAAACGCCATTTCTATGTCGTCTTTTTTAGATACTGGAAATATTTTTTCATTTTTATATTTATTCAGGGTTATCAAGCCTAAATAATACTCTGAAGCAATTGCATAATCAGTATTTGGATAATTTTTAATTATTTGCTCAAAATACCTTTTGGCTTGATTTGGATTTTCATCAATTAACATTTGGGCTGCCAAATATCTTGCACGAATACTTAATCTATTTTTTGTATAATTATTGAAAAGCAACTGATATTGTTTCATTTCAGATTTTTTATCACCGAGTTCTGCAGCACATTGAGCCTGATGGTATATTGCAAATGGTTTTAATCTTGAAAGAAATCCTACCTTAGAAAATAAATAATATGAATTTTGATAATCGCCATTAGCATAATCTCGCATCGCTAAACTATATATTTTCATGGTCTTTGTTTCAGGTTGATAAAGGCCAGCGAACAAAAATCCTGCTAAAAAACACAATCCTATTATACTTATTAAAATCTTCTTATTTGCCATTACTATAACAGTTTAACAAAAAGATTTAAGCTTTGCAAATTATCCTTTTATAATACTGTTAAACACCGCACTGCTATTTGTAAAGTTGACCATTGGTTCTTTTAAATTATTTGTAGTAAAAGGATTTTCTGCCTTAGTAACATTATATGACTCTATTGACCTTTTACCAGTTAACTTACGCATAAAATTATAATATCCTTTTAAAAATCCTGTTGCCTGATTTTGCTTAGCTTCAATAGCTTCTAATTCTTCTCTTGAATGTGTTCCAACAGGCATTCCAACAGATTTTCTTGTCAAAATTTCTCCAAGTGTGGTATCTGTCAATGTTACCCAGCTCATGCCGGCTAATGAACCGTTGTATTGGCTTCTAAATGTTGAATTAAACAAATCTATCAATAATGTTTGATAAAATAATCTTGATACCTCTTGAACAAAACGTTCTTTAAATTTAGTTTCTGCACCTTCTTTATCGTTACCGTTGGATTTTAACATTACCATATTATAGTTATCAGTCATTAAAAACCACATTGTAGCAGCTGCAGAAGCTGTTTTAGCTAAATTTGATAATTCAGCATTAGAAACATTTGACATTGTTGTGGCATTAAATGCTTTTAAAATATTATCTTCAACATATGCCTCAAAATTTTTACCGGTCAATCCTTTATCAAGAGCTTTTTTACCAATACTTTCAATCGTTTTTGCCAAAACCTCAATATCTTTTTGTTTTATTTCGGCAGCAATTTTTTCTGCTGATTTTGCTTTAACAGGCATTTTTTTCGAAAACATGCCAAATAATTTATTTGTTAGCCTATATGGTAAGGTAACAGTATTAAATGCAAATTTAAACGGTGCAATTACAAAATTAACCGCAGGCTTGGCGTATCTTCTATTTTTTGCACCTAAATGTATTAAACCTTCTGAATCTATTAAAGTTTCAGCTATTTTACTATATTTATCGGCCAGCATGTCGTATTTATGCTCTCTCAAAACCTTTATAATCTTATTGAATTCATCTTTTTCTATTGTATAGTCAGGTATAACCGTTAATTTCTTATATAAATTTTCAAATGGTTCTTGAACTATTCTAAACATCTTTTCAACAGAAGGAGATATTTTCCTTAACCCTTTAATACCAAAACCAGCACCAATTACAACTAAAGATCCCTTCATTAAAGTATCAAACGTTAGCAAAGGTTTTTGCTGATTTTTTTCCTGTTTTTTGTTATCCAAATTAGCTTTAAAAGAATTATCGGGTTTTATATTTTTTTCAGGAGCATTATTTTTTTGATTTTCTGCACGAGCCTCTTCAGGAGTAAGACGTTTTATATGCTTACCATTAGATAAACGTGAAAATGCTTCGGTAAACAATACTGTTATACCTGTCATTAACATTATTCCAAATTTTGAGTTATTAATATATTTATTTAAAGCACCTAATGTTATCAGCGTTAGATAACCACTTGTTAATATACGTGTAACCTCTTGCCTAAACCTTGTTTTCTTTTCTTTATCAGCCTTTTTTGAATCATTATCCATCATTCTTGATAGGTTATAAGCATCGTTTGCCAAAAATACTGCTGGAGGTAAACCTGATACTAATCTATTCAACGCTCTTTCATGTTTTGTATCATATGCCCCGTATTTTTCTGTATCAAACATTTTTACAGATTTTTGAAACATTTCGGAGGCTACTTCTGAATCAGTTAATTTGCCGCTTCCCAGTTTTTTCAGCATACTATTTTTAGTTTCAACTAATCCGATTAAAGAATTAACTTTTGCATCAATCTTTGATCTTTGTCTTATATTTTTCAAAAATTTTGTAGAATATATCTTTTCTGACCATTTTTTGAGCGGCTTAATTTTACCTAAAGCAACCACCGTACCATTTAATAAATCTCCTGGTAGTATAGTAAAAGGATATTTAAGACCATCCCAAATTAATTGAGGAATAGTCTTTTTAAATAAAGTCACACTTTTTCCATCTTCACTAAGCTTAACCATATTAGAAGCAAGTTTGGATGATTTAAGGTGTTCTAAAAGATTTGTTCCAATATTACCAATATATTTTTGAGTAAATTCATTAAATTCGGATATATCAAATGTTCCAACTTTTTTATAAGCCGGAGCTGCTCTTAAAATCAAACCGGCAGCACCGAGAGCTCCCAAAAGTACAAGCGTTGGATTTATTGATTTTCGTTTTTCTTTTGCTTCTTCACCACTAAAAGAAAGACCTTTAAAAGATAAATCGTCTGAATTATTTTTTAAAGGTCTCTCAAAATATCGATTATTAACTTGTGTCATGGGATAGGAACTCAAAGGAAGCGGCTTTTTTAACATCATCTCATCTAGATGTCGTCTTTTGCTATACACTTGAGTCTTATCTACGTTCATCAGCCTCCACCCATTGTATTAATTCTCACTCTAATAAAACCTAAAATCAATAATTTTTGTTAGTTTTTTAACTTTTTTTTACATTTAATATTTATAATGCTTTTAGAATAGAAAGAATTAATGATTTAAATCTTGTTTTAGCTTTATTTGTGGTTTCAATAACCTCCATATGAGATAATTTCATATCAGAGATACCGCTTGCAGCATTTGAAATACAACTTATACCTAATACTTTCAAACCGCAATAATTAGCAACAATGGCTTCAGGAACTGTTGACATACCAACGGCATCCGCTCCTAAAATCCTTGCCATATTAATCTCGGCAGGCGTTTCATAACTTGGTCCGGAAGTAGCAAAATATACGCCTCTTTGAATATCTATTCCTAATTTTTCTGCACATTTTTTGGCCAATTTTATCAAATCTTTTTTATAAATTTCACTCATATCCGGAAAACGTTCGCCAAATTTCTCATCATTTGGTCCTATCAACGGATTTGTACCCATAAAATTTATATGATCAGTTATCAACATTAAATCACCCGGCCTAAAACTCTCATTTACAGCTCCAGCAGCATTAGTCAGGATAATTGTTTTTACTCCTAATTCCTTCATTACCTTCACTGGATAAGTAATTTCAGACATGGTATAACCTTCATAAAAATGGTTTCTACCCTGCATCATTACTACTTTTTTCCCTTCAATTTCTGAAAAAACTAAACGACCTTTATGACCTTTTACACTTGATTTTATAAAATTCGGAATATCTGAGTATAATAAAGCATATTCACAATAATCATCTGCAAATTCTCCTAAACCTGAACCTAAAATCAAACCTATTTCAGGTTTAAAACCATCAGTTTTTGCTTTTATATACTTAATTGTTTCTTCCATAATATACCCCTAAATTTACACAAAAAAACACAAGATTACTTACCTTGTGCTTTTTATATCTATGTTAACCTACTAAACGATTATCGTCTGCTTCTGATGCTTTTACCATAATAGCATGCTCAACAGGATTTTCTTTTTTGTATCCGCTTTCGTAATTTTCTTCGAATCCAAATTCTTCACGTGCTTTTTTAGCCTGATTTTCATCAACAATCTTTTTAGCTAATTCTGCAATTTCATATACTAATTGATATCTATTTTCAGTATTTTCATTTAAATCCCATGCTACTTTAATTATTTGTTCCATTATAAAAACCTCACATTTCTTAGTTATAATATTATAATACAAAAAATTTTTTGGCAAGAGGTAAAATAGCTATTTTCCATGTATAATAAACTTATGAAGGAAAACATAAGATTATATGCTTGGATAGAATTCGTAATTTGGTTCATTATTTTAGGATTATGTATATTAGGTTTTCGTTTATATCGTTACGAAGAATTTAAAAAACTTTCGAGTTATCAAATATTTATGCCGGATGTTGACGGTATGATAGTAGGTTCACCTGTTAGATATATGGGAGTTCAAGTAGGTTACATAAAAAACATAAAAATATTAACAAATAATGTATATGTAAGATTTGTAATAACAGATAAAAATATTAAACTTCCAAAAGGAGTAATAGCCACAGTAGAATTTAACGGACTTGGCGGTTCAAAAAGTCTTGAACTTTACCCGCCTGACAAAAATGAAAATACGGAAAGATTAATTGTTATTCAAAGTCCAAAAAGACTTCATGATTCGTTAGGGCTTTTAAATGATATGTTTGATAAAATAGGCTCAATAACTGGAAAATTATCTCATTTTGCTAATAAAATGGGGGTAATTGATTCATCAACGAAAAATATAAAAGTTAAACCTGAAGATATTGAAAAAGGCATTAGACAAACGGATGATTTTGTGGATAATATGATAGAAAATAGAAATGAATTTCAACATAAACTAAAGGAGTGGAAACATGAATAGCAAAAAAGTAAGAATAATTGATAATCCTGTAATATTATTAAATTTATGTACAATGCGTGACAAAAATACAGACAGCCAAGGAGTCAGAATTGCTACAAGAAAAATAACCCGTTGTTTATTATATGAAGCTGCACAAAACCTTCCTTTGGTTGAAACTGAAATTACAACACCATTAACTACTTTTACAACAAAAACTGTTGATCCTAATATAAATTTAATCATATCTCCTATTTTACGTGCAGGTCTTATATTTACAGATGAAGCAATAGACATACTTCCTCAAGCTTGCATAAGACATATTGGAATGTATAGAGATGAAAAAACACTAAAACCTGTATGGTATTATAATAAAGTTCCGATGGAAGCACCTAACCCGGAAAAATTTTATATATACATAACAGATCCTATGCTTGCTACAGGAAATTCCTTAATTGAAGCTATCAAACTATACGCAGACAAAGGTATTCCAATAGATAACATTAAAGTCATCTGTATAATTGCAGCTCCGCAAGGAATTGAAAATATTCACAAACATTATCCTGATATTGAAATAATTACTGCCGCAGTAGATGAATGTCTTAATGAAAAAGGTTATATTGTTCCAGGAATGGGTGATGCCGGAGATAGAATATTTAATACCTAAAACCACGGATAATCGTCTTTTATCTGCCAGCCATCCTGCATTATAAGAGTTGCACAGCAAGAATATCCGCCTACAGCACCGCAGGCGGCACCATCAAAATCTTTACTGCACTTTTTTAATAACTCATCTCTTGTATATCCGCTACACGGTGGCACCATACACTATTATAAATAGTACTACCAATAGTCAACAAGTATTCAAATACATCTCTTCCTAAAACATTAGGACCATGTTCCGGACCGTTTACATCAATATATAAAATATCACAATATCCACCCATAAGAGCACTAACACCAAGTTTACGGCAACTAAAACCGCAATGATAAGGATGTATATGTATAAATATTCCATTTTTTAAATAAAAAGAGCCCGACCAAGCATGCTGATACATATCTAGACCTGCAAGATTTTTGTATGTTGAGGCACATTTATAATACTCACATATATTTCCTTGATTTACGTTAAACGTTTCTAAATATGGTTTAAAGTAAGTGGAATATAAAAAGTTAAAGTCGTTTATGTTAAATGAAGATCC
>CALUSG010000059.1 GCA_944323365.1 Candidatus Gastranaerophilales bacterium | reverse complement strand
TGCTTCTTGCACCTTTAAAGCCTTTAGCAAGTTTTAATATTTTTTTGTGTCTTAAACGACTAACATTACCACGTTTTACTCTCATTTTTTGCTCCTATCTTGAATACTTCTTGTATGGTAACTCTTTAGATACCAGTTTTAAGTGTGACTCAGAAACACTAACCAGTTTGAAAATTCTGCGTTTTCTAGAACCTGATTTGTGTTGGAGCAAGTGGCCTATACCTGCTTGTCTTTTTTGAATTTTGCCTGTTGCTGTAACTTTATAACGTTTTGCAGCAGACTTGTGTGTTTTCATTTTTGGCATTTTCTTATCTCCTTTTGGTTTAAAGTAACTAAAAAATTACAGGCATACCAAAGCCTATAACTTTCGGCTGATTATAATCATAATATAATAAATTTGTTTTTGCAAGCAGTTTGTTAAATCATGTTAATTTCAGTCAGGTTTTTAGCTATTGCGTTTTTAAATTCATCTGAAATTTCATCTAAATCAATAACATCAACCTCAATCGGTAATTCCGAATTCTCGAAGGCATCTTTGATAAATAAAATTGTATTTTTGTCTGCATTAGAGTTAAATTTTATTGCCAAGTCCAAATCGGAATATTTTTTGTGTTTTTCTCTTGTACGGGAGCCAAAAACATATACTTTATCTATTGTTTGTTTAAAATCATTTAAAATCTTTTTAACAATATTTAGATATTTTTCTTCAAGGTAAATCATTTTATTTTATCAACCAAAAATTCTATTTCTTCAATAAATTGCCCTACAATAGAGATAACTTCTTTTGCTTTTTCTATATTATAAGTATGGGATGTAATGTTCCTTTTTTGTCTGTATATAATCCATTCGTCAAGATTGCTCAGTAAAATTCCCATTTTGTTTGCCTGCCGTATTAATTGATTAAAAGTTAAAGAGTTTAAATCTTCCTGATTTGGTATATTTAATTCTATATATCTTTGAATGAATTTTACTGACAAAGTATAAGTATATTCAAATCTTTGAATAACCGAATCCCGTACATATTCGTTTTGTGTTTTGTTATATTCCGAATATGCATCCTTTAGGCTGTCAAGAGCTTTTTTTAATGATGAAATATTTATTACATAATCCATAAATCGATTATATATTTTTAATTACAGCCTGTCAACTTTGGCATTTATTAATGTGAGCTAATTTACCTATGCATATATTTCAAGATTTTCAGTTGTAAGTCCTGAAATAAAGTTTTTTACATTATCTGATTGTACACGGCATGTTATTTTGCCGTTCGGGTATTTTTTATAGTGGTATGCAGAGGATAATACCATTATTCGTGCTGCATCTAGTATGTTTAATTTTGTTAAATCAAGAGATATCTTAGGACATTCGTATTTATTTATATATTTTTTTATGTCATCTAACATTTTTTTTGAATTTTCGCAATTTAAATCTAAATATTTGCTTTTTGCTACTTGTTGCATTGTGTTTACCTCTCGGCTATTAAAACGTAAAAATTATTTAAAACTTTAAAATTTTTATTTATTTTTAATACATTTAACGGATATTTATTGTATAATTTATTATGAAGGGGATATATTATGACTGGAATTATGAATATAAAATCTATAAATGATTTGGCAAAAGAAGTTTTAAAAATAGAAGCGGATTCTATTCTTAAATTAATCGACAGAATTGGTGATAACTTTGATAAAGCAATTGAGCTTTTATACAGTTGTAAAGGTCGTGTAATTATTACAGGAATGGGAAAGTCAGGACTAATAGGAAAAAAAATTGCAGCTACTCTGTCATCAACCGGTACACCTTCATATTTTTTGCATCCGGCAGAAAGTACGCATGGTGATTCCGGAATTATAACAAGAGATGATATTGTTATTGCAATTTCAAATAGCGGTGAAACTCAAGAATTATTAAATCTTTTACCGCTTATTAAAAGATTTGGCGTTCCTATGATTGGTATGACCGGCAATTTGAATTCAACTCTTGCAAAATCCAGCGATGTTGTTTTGGATATTTCTGTAGAACGTGAAGCTTGTCCATTGAATAAGGCTCCTACAGCAAGTACAACTGCAACGCTTGCGATGGGTGATGCTTTAGCTGTTTGTCTTTTAGAAAAACGTGGTTTTTCAGAAGAAGATTTTTTGATTTTTCATCCATCAGGTTCGTTAGGAAAAGGGTTCTTGTATCATGTTAAAGATTTAATGCTTTCTGATTTGGAAAAATTACCTATTGTTCATGAAAATGATACATTTACCAGCGTTATTGAAACTATTTCAAAATTTAAGCTTGGTATGGCAATGATTGTGAATACTTCCGGCAAGCTTGCAGGAGTTTTGACTGATGGTGATATCAGAAGAACTTTGATAAAATATCCGGACACCGTTTCTTTACTGGTAAAAGATGTTATGACCGTTAATCCTAAAAGAATTTCTGATGAAGAATACGCAGCAAGTGCACTTCATTTAATGGAAAAATATTCAATTACTGCACTTGCAGTTGTTGACAGCAGCGATAAACCTATAGGTGTTATTCATATTCACGATATTTTGAAGGCAGGTGTTGCATAATGGATTTAAAAGAAAGAGCAAAAAAAATAAAGCTTATGGCATTCGATGTTGACGGTGTTATGACAGACGGCAGTGTTACGTATGATGAAAACGGTGTTGAATATAAAACTTTTAATGCTAAAGACGGACATGGACTTGTAAGAATGGCTAAATCAGGTTTTATTACGGCTATTATTACAGCTAGAAATAACGGAACGGTTACTCATCGTGCTAAAAATCTTAATATAACTGAACTTCATCAAGGTAAAAAATATAAGCTCCCGACACTTGAAGAGTTAAAAGAAAAATATAATCTTTCTTATGACGAAATTTCATATATGGGAGATGATTTACCTGATATATGCTGCCTTGAAAAAGTAGGTTTGGCTTGTTGTCCGAATGATGCAGTCGAGGAAGTTAAGTCTGTTTGTCATTTTATATCTTCAAAAAATGGCGGCAGAGGTGCAGTTAGAGAACTTTGTGATTTTGTTCTTGATTGTCAGGGAATTAAAAAAGAATATATAGTTTGTGAAGGGGAAAACAATGTACGAAATTAAAACGCAGGCCTTTTTTTCCGCAGCTCATCATTTGTTGAATTATGATGGTGAATGCGAAAATCAACACGGACATAATTGGATGGTTGAAGCTTATGTCAAAGGTGAAACTCTTGATAAAAGTAATATTCTAATTGATTATAAGGTTTTAAAACGTGAATTAAATGCAGTTTTAGACATGTTAGATCATAAAGATATTAATGAAATTCCTGACTTTAACGGTGAAAGTCCATCAAGTGAAATGATAGCAAGGTTTATTTATTGGAAATTAAAAGAAAAAATTGTTCAGTTAAGTAAAATTTCTGTTTGGGAAACTCAGACATCTTGTGCATCATTTTTTGAAGAGGAGTAATTTATGAATTTTATACAGGCTATTTTAATGGGTATTGTGCAGGGGTTAAGCGAATTTCTACCTATTTCAAGCTCTGCTCATTTGGTTTTTACATCTAATTTTTATAAAGTTTTTAAAGGTATTGAAATTATTCAACATTCTAATGAAGAAATATTTTTTGATATAATGCTGCATTTTGGCACGTTAATTGCGGTGTTGATATTTTTTAGAAAAGAAATAGCTGAAATTTTAAAAGCCTTATGGTTCGGGATAAAAAATAAAAATTTTTCTGATAAAAATGCGAAAATGGGATTGTATATAATTTTAGGTACAATTTTAACAATTGTCGTAGCTTATCCTTTGGAAAAAGTTGCGGAAAAGCTTGTTTTTTCTCCGTCTATTGTCGGGATATTGCTTGTTATTACAGGATTTGTGCTTTTTTATAGCGAATATAAATCTAAAAAAATTGCGATAAAAAAAGATGTTGACTTGAAAAGTTCAATATTAATCGGTTTGGCTCAAGGTATTGCAGCATTACCGGGATTCTCAAGATCAGGTTGGACTATTGCAACTGGTCTTTTCAGCGGATTGGACAGACTAACTGCGGCTAAATATTCTTTTCTGTTAAGTATCCCTATTATATTAGGGGCATCTATGGTTTATCCTTTTATTAAAATAGATTTGCATGAAGCTTTGACGTATAATTGGTCTGCTATTGTTGTTGGAACTATTATTTCCGGATTAGTCGGATATTTATGTATAAAATATTTTATTAAATTTGTTTCAAAATTTTCTTTAGCTATTTTCGGATACTATTGTGTTATTGCAGGTATTTTTACTACAATTTTCTTTTTGATTTTTTCTTAAAATTTGTTGTAAAAAAATGTAAATAGATTGACCGTAGACGACAAAAAAATATTTTGACATGTATTATATATGTGCGGAGTGGACATGATTGTAGGCTTTAAGAGTAATAATAACACATTTATTGGCTCAGCTAAAGATGAAGCCAATAAATCGTTATATGCCAAAGATACATTGCTTGAAAATACTTTTAATACACGGACCAGGGCTAACTTTGATAAGTTTACTAATGCTCTGACTATATATCCGACTAAAGGTTTAAAAGGAAGTAAAAATGCTAATTTTTATGAATTTTTAACTATGGGTATGGTGCCTTATGCGGTCGGTAGTTTAATGCTTATGTCTATTTTTAATTCCGCAAATAAACATTTTTCTCATTTTGCTAGGGGCAAGGCTAATGCTATAGGGAAAAAAATGGCTTTGGGTGTGCTATTTTATGGGATTTTAAAAAGCGTTACAAAATTATTTGTTACGGCTCCGGTTAAATGGCTTACCGGTGTTGATACTGAATTACCTTATGCCAAAGTTAATTATGAGTTGCCTGAATATAAGGGAGATTCTGATATTACAAGTATTGAATACCATAAAGTATATGAGAGTAAGGATTTTCCAAGATGGGATTTATTATATAAGCCCGATAAAGAAACAAGAAATGAATATTATGATAATGTAGCAAAAAAAGTGGGTTTAGGTGAAAATTTACACGATTCAGATCAAGAAGTAAAACCTATTATAAGAGAAATAGCAATTAAGACTGATATGGCAAAAATGGTATCTTCTTATCTTTGGGCCGCAGCCGGGGTTTGTTATGCGTTTCAGGATCCATGGTTGAATTATCTTAATGGTGCAACTTTAAAATTTTGGAAACCGAAAAAATTCTTGCATTCTCTGAAAATCTTTAAACAAAGTGCTGTTGCCAGTGCAAAAGAATTTTTCTATGGCCCTAAGTATGCCAAAGGTATTGAAAAATATGCCGGAAAGCTGATTTTAGGACTTGCTGTTGCTTCTTCAGTTTTAGGTGTTGTTAATTCTGTTCATGTATCTAATAAAAACAAAAATCGTGATTTGATTGACTCAAAAAGAAAGTATGTGGTGAATTAAATGAGAACAAATTTAATCTACTCTTATTTGAATAACCCGCAACAGCCGATTTTAGATAAAAATGATCGTAATTTAGATATTGGTTATGTTTTATCGAATAGAACATTTATAAAACCATTACCGCCTAAAGGCCATATGGTTCATACTAATATATTAGAAGTACCTGCTGAAGAGGCTAAAGATTTAAATTATACATTAAAATCTTTTAGAAAGGCATTGAAAGGTAAAGCAAATGATCATGAATTAGGTAAAATAAATGATATTGCTATGAAAATAGGCGGGTTAGCAATAGCTGGATATTTAATGACTAAGAAACAACCTCCTTCTCAAAAAGCGATGGAACTAGTTGGCTTTGCATCATTTTTTAGTGCAATGACACTGTGGCCTAAAATAGCTCTTCAATTTCCTGCAAAACTTATTCATGGTATAGATATTAGACAAGAATATGTTGACAGCTATGGTAGAAAAAAAATGTTTTTCCAGGATCCGCAATATATTCCATGGGATTTAGTAAGTGATAAAAAAATAAATCAAATTGGCGATAGAATGCATGTGCCAAAAGATATGAAAAATCGAAGAGAGTTTGTACAAGAAAAAATGAAAAAAATAGCTGTGCAAAATAATACAATGTGGATGTTGACTGCCGGTTTTGCTACTCCTATTATGAGTGCTTTAATTTGTAATCTTTGTGAAAAACCTGTTAATAAAATCGTTGGGCATTTTCGAGCTAAAAGAGCGGATAAATTAATTACGGATTTCCCGAAAATTTTCCCTCAATATATTGATAATTCTAATAAAGAAAATCTTGAATCTTTGTATAATGCAAATAAAAATAAACAGCTCAATTCTAAACTAATCGATGAAATTAAAGAAACTATTACTAATGGTTTCGATGGGGTAACTTCATCTGCTATAGCTAAAGATTTAGATGAAATATTTGTAAGTGATAAATATATTATTGATGATAATATTATTGATAAAGTTATAAACGGAATTAAAAATTCAGTTGTACAATCAGGCCTAGAAGAACAAAGCAAAGATATTATATTAGATAAGAAATTGTTGAAGACTCTTTTACAAGATAATAATTATTTAGGAAGAGAATTAACAGAAAAAGATGTTAATAATATATTCCATTTAATTTGTAAAAGTGTTAAGAAAAATATTCAAAATTATAATCTAAAAAATATGGAAAATGCTATAAATAATTTTGATATTCAAATTTTGTTTGAAAAACTAATTGATTCGACCTCTTCGGCATTAAAATCCAGTTCAGCTTTAGTATTTAATCAAAATGTAATGAATAAATTAAGAACAGTTTCTAATATATTAACTGATTTTAAAGCAAAAAATGATGTATTGGATAAGTTTGTTTATATTAAGTCTGCAGCAGCACCGGAAAGTACTATTGCCAATACTTGGAATGAAATCACTTATAGTTTGCCGAAATTGTTTGGTATTAAGCCTAAAGAAGGTCAGTTTACAAGATTTGACAGAAATTTGACCAGTAAATTGATAAGAGAAAAATTTGAAGAAATATCATCTGATAATACTCGTTATAAAAAGGTTATTCAGTCATTGATAGATAAAATTTCAGGTTTGGATGCTAAGATGAAAATGCTTGATACATCTAAAGCATCAAAAGAAAGTTATGCCTCCATTGTTGATTCTGTATTTGATGAAGCTGCTTTAAAATTAAATAACATGAATATGACGGAAACAGCAAAGAGTTTAGTAGGTGTTTTTGAAGATGATGTAAAAAATGTTAAATCTATGAAAGGTTCATTAAAGAATATTCAGTTATCATATGTTTCAAATAGGTTAATGGGTATAAGGAGTTCATTATACAGATTATTAAATTCTTTAGATTTTTATAAACGTATATCTACGTTACAAAATTTAGATGCTTTAGACGGATTACCCCGTGAAGTTAAAGAAGAAATTGTAGAGTTCTGTAAAAAAATTACTATAGATGGTACTACAGGTGATTTTGCTACTAAATTTTTTGCGTTAAGAAATCCAAAACCTAATATGGAAGATTTTTCACAAATTGAAGTTGTTGACGGTAAGGTTATAAATAAGTATTTAGATAAGCCAAAACAAAAAGTGGATATACCGTTTGATAAATCATTTTTCAAAAATTGTGTACAGTTGATGTATGAAAATAATATGCACCCTGAAACTATTAATCTTTTATCAAATTCAGTCATGGCAAATGAAGTGAAACAGTATAGAAAAGATTTTATAAATGATGTTGGTAATGCATATTATTTTGCTAAGCCTTATCATTTAGCTGGTAACGTTTCTACTGACGCAACATTATATACAAAATTTTTACGTGTGGGTATGCCGCCTGATCAAATGTTAAATTTGACGTTTAAAGAAATGTATAATACTAGAAAATGGTTAAAAATGTTCGGCGGTTTTGGAGCCGTATTATTGGGTGTTACGGTACTTTCTCAGTTTTTCTTCGGAAAATTAAAAAATCCGGAAAGGTCACAAAATGATTAATCCAACTAATTTATTAGTACAAAAATTAAATATAATAAAACAACCGCAAAATGAGTCAGCAGTTGAAAATAAAACGGTTGATAGAACTAATTTGTTAGAAAAATTTTTAAATAATTCTGCAATAGTTAACAGGTCATTTGTTCAGCAAGTTACAAAAAATACAGTAGTAACCCCTTATAAAAATAATTTAAGGACGATGTTTGCAAATAATGAAGCAAAAATACTTGCAATTATCCCTAGAATCTTTAATGCGAAAGATACAAACGGGAATGAATATATAGATGGAAATGAGGTAAACGGAACATTTTTAAATGCTATAGAAAGGCTTGATGAGGTAAAAGAACAAGGCTTTAATGCAATACACATACTTCCTGTTCATACTCCTGGTAAAACTAAAGCAATGGGGACAGCCGGATCTATTTATGCACCTTTAGATATGTTATCGATTGATCCGATATTAGTTGATCAAAATGATCCGAGAACGGATAAAGAACAATTTAAAGCATTTATTGACGCTTGTCATGATAGAGGAATAAAGGTAATTCTCGATATGCCTAGTTGTGCATCTTATGATATGTTTTTGCAAAAACCTGAAATTATGGCTATAGAACGTAATGGTTTAGCAAAAACACCACAGGGCTGGGATGATATACGTATGTTTCAACCATGGGACGATGAGGGAAAACGTACACTTAATCCAAAACTTTTAGAATTGCATAAAAAATATATAGATATGTGTGTAGATTTAGGAATTGACGGTATAAGAGCTGATGTTGCAAGAGCTAAGCCTGTTGAATTTTGGGATATAATTATACCTTATTCAAGACGTCTTGATCCTGAGTTTGGTTGGCTAGGAGAAACTTATACATATGAGGATGCTTCTCCTCAGGCTAATATGCCTTTTGATAGGCCTGAAGATTCATATAGAGCAGGGTTTGATTTGATTTATGGACAATATCACAACTTCCATGAATGGACTACGGCTTCTGAATTTATTAAATATGTTGAGGAACAACTTGAATTATCCTATAGATTAAACAAAGGCAAGTCTTTAATAGGTTCATTTGCGACACATGATGATATTTCACCGATGTATCACGGAGGAACAGAGTATTGTAATCTTACCAGCGGTTTACAAGCTACGTTGCCTATGCTTAATCCTTATATTGTTGAAGGATTTCAAAGTGGTGATTATTATACATATTCATATCAGGATAAAGAAGTTCCTGTTTCAAAAACCGATAATAATGTTATGGATGTACATCCAGGGAAGTTAGATTTATTTAATCTTTCAAGAAAACCCGGAGGCAATAACCCTGAAATCGGTAAGTTTATGACGGCTTGCTTTAGCTTGAAAGATAAGTATTCTGATATAATTAATAAAGGTTCATTCATCGAGCTTGATAAAAAAGGTGATAAGAATGACCAGGTTATTGCTTATGCTAGACATTACAAAGGAAAAACTTTGTTGGTTGTGGCTAATAGAAATATAAATAGATCGGTTTCTTGCAAAATAGAAATCCCTACATTTAAAGACACCCAACAATTAAATAATTTATTACCGTCATATGGAGAAAATAGTTCATTTCAGGCGAAGAATAATGAGCTTACAGTTAATTTAGGACCTGCAAGAATTCACGTTTTTGAGATAGATACTCCATTTATTGAAAATTACACTAAAAAAGTTTTTAAGCAGCATTAATAATTGAAAACTTGCACGCTTATTTTGTCTGATATATAATTTGTCTGCGAGGTATAAATGTTATTAGAGTTTTTATATTCCAAAATACATAGAGCTACGGTAACGGATGCAAATCTTAATTACGTGGGATCTATCACTATAGATGAAACTTTGCTGAAAGCCAGTAATATAAAAGAAGGTCAAAAGGTTGACATATTAGATGTTAATAACGGTGAAAGATTTCAAACATATGTAATTAAAGGTAAAGCGGATACCGGTTGTATATGTTTAAATGGTGCAGCAGCAAGAAAAGTTCAACCGGGGGATAAGGTTATAATAGTATCTTATGCTTACTTTACACCCGAAGAAGCTGAAAACTTTAAACCTACTATCGTTATGGTTGACGATAATAATAAAATAAGAGCTTGTTAGGCTCTTATCTATAATTTGTAAATTGTAAAGGGTAATCGTATTTTTCTTCATTTTGTCTAAGCATTTGTATTACCCTTTGTAAATCGTCTTTGTCTTTACCGGAAACTCTTACACTGTCACCTTGAATTGACGGCTGAACTTTTATTTTCATGTCTTTTATGTCCGCAGAAATTTTTTTCGCAAGTTCTTGCGTAAGACCCTTTTTTAGTTTGTAAACTTGTCGGACATTACCGCCTAAAGCATTTTCAATAGGTTGTGCATCTAAAATTCTTATGCTTAAATTTCTTTTAACTAGTTTTGATTGTAATATGTCATAAATATTACGTAATTTCATCTCATCATTAGTTGTAATTGTAATTGTTTTATCTGACTCAAGATTTATATCAGAATTTGAATCTTTTAAATCAAATCTAGATGATACTTCTCTTTTTACCTGATCAACAGCGTTAACAAGCTCTTGTCTGTCGAATTCGGATACAACGTCAAAACTGCAATCTTTAGCCATAAATACCCCCTTTTTGTATATTATAGCATAAAAGATTAAAATTTTTAAGGATTAGTTTTTTGGGAAAATATTTTTTTAGACCAGTTTTTTACTGATATAGCTCCATTTTTGAGCGATTGACCTATTTTAGGCATTTTAATTTTGAAACGTTTACTTAAAAACCATCCGCCAACACCTAAGATAGCTAAAGCAAGTGCCGATCTTTTCATCGCTGTTTTATTTTCCTGTTCTTTTATTTGTTTCTTTTCAAATTTATCATCGGTTAACGCTGGTTGCATAGGTGCTATTGCCGGATATAACGCACCAGGAACCATTGGCATTATCCCGGGCATCATACAAGGCATTGCCATAGGTTGCATCATAAAACTACTCCCTATATCTCTATACATTACGGGCGTTACCAGCATACTTTCAAAATCCATAACCTAATTCTCCATTTACACTACATATTTATAAAGTCTTTTTTTCTATTAAAATTTACTTTTTTAAATTGTTTTGTAAATATATGTTACAAGATTTATTTTTAGAATATAATAATATTAATGAAAAGAATTATTGATGCAAATTTAAACAGAGGAACAGAAGCCTTAAGAGTTTTAGAAGAAATTTCTAGATTTATATTGGATGATAAAGAAATTTCTAATAGTCTTAAAATAATTCGTCATAGACTTAATACAATTCAAGATTTGGATTATGAAAGTTATTTGAATGCTCGGGATACTGAAAATGATGTCGGTACTAAAATTAAAAATCCTGATAAAAGAAACAATTTGAAAAGTATTTTTAAAGCAAATATAAAACGTTTGCAGCAATCATTAAGGGTTTTGGCTGAATATATGCCTGAAAATTATGATGTATTTGAAGAGCTAAGGTATAAATCTTATACACTGGAGAAGAATATGTGGGATAAAATGAAGAAAATCAAATTATTAAATAGAAAACTTTATTTGGTTACAAATTCTGATAAATTTGATAGTGAAGATTTATTTTTAGATGCTGTTGCTTCAGCATTAAAAGGTGGTGTAGATATTTTACAACTAAGAGAAAAAAATATGCCTGCAAATAAGATTATAGAGTTAGGAAAGAAAATAAAACTTCTTTGCGGAGAATATAATGCACTTTTTATAGTAAATGACAGGGTAGATATAGCTTTTGCAGTAGGAGCTGATGGAGTACATTTAGGGCAGGATGATATGGATATTCAATCTGCAAGAGAAATTTTAGGAGAAAATGCAATAATAGGAGTTTCTACTCATGCCCCGGAGCAAGCTCAGAAAGCTGTTTTGGATGGAGCAGACTATATCGGTGTCGGGCCTGTATTTACTACACCTACAAAGCCAGGTAGACAATCAGTTGGTTTAGAATATGTAAAATGGGTGAGTGATAATATAGATTTGCCTGCATTTGCAATAGGTGGAATTGATTTGGACAATGTTAATGAAGTTATTAGCAATGGTGCAAAAAGAATAGCAGTGGTAAGAGCTATTATAAATTCTGTTAATCCTGAAATTGCAGCACGAGCATTTTTAGAAGTTTTATAGTATAATGATAAGTAAGGCATGGTTATGGTAGAAAAAACAGACGATATTCAGGAATTAAATAAAAAATATTTTCGTCCTTGGGGATATTATATTATAATTGCTTATGGTGAAGGCTTTCAAACTAAAATTATTCATGTAAATTCAGGACAAAGACTTTCTTTGCAGTCACATAACCATAGAAGTGAGCACTGGGTTGTTTTATCAGGTACGGCTAAGGTTATCTTGGAAGGTAAAGAGTATACTCTTTCTCCGGGACATAGTATTGATATCCCGGTTAAAGCAATACATTCTCTACAAAATCCTTATGAGCATGATATTGAAGTAATTGAAGTTCAAATGGGTGATGATTTATCTGAAAATGATATTACAAGATATGAAGATATCTATGGCAGAGTATAAACATTTCTTTGTAATAACCGTTTTGTAAATTTTTGATAAATAATTCATATGTATTCGGAGCTATTTTTTGAATTTCGTTTTTATTAATGTACAACCCTTCAACAAACCGTGCAAAAAGTTCTGTGGGTTTTGAATAATATTTTTTGTTCCGATTAATTTTAGCCGATAATTTTGCTTGTTTTTTCTGTAATGATTTCAATCTTATATATGCAGAAAAAGCTTTTGGCATATCTGTAAAGTCTTTTTCTATTGTGTCAATTGAATAAATTTTGCTGCTTTTTTTCCAAAAACCCTTTATAATTTTTATTCTGTCGTATTTTAAAAGATATTTGGCATCAGATTTTTTAATATATTTTTCAAATTCTTTAAAACGTTTTGAACGCATGAATTTCGGATATTCTGACTTAATTAGTTGTTCCTGGGCTTTAATTTGTTCTTTTATAATTTCTTTGTGTTCTTTAAGTTTTTGGCATAATGCATTTTTGTCAACAAAATAAGTAACATTAAGTAGTTCATTATTTATGGCTTTGTCATTTGAAAGAAATATAGTTTCAATTGTTCCGCCTGTTTTAGCCATATTGGGTTCAATTTTTGAGTGTATATAGTGAGCAAATTCATGTATTAACGTTGGAATTTTTTTTTCTTGAGGAGTATTTTTTGAAATATCAATACGATTTTTAAGAAAAAATCCTTGATGACCTCTCGCTTTTGTTGTTGTATGTACGTCTAACCCCAGGCTTTCAAAATATTCTATCAAATCTTCCATAATTTTAATTATAGCATATTAATAAATAGTAAAGTAAAAACTTGATAAATAAATGAAATCATAATATAATAAACATAAAAGAAGGAGAAAGTATGGTTGGAAAAGTAGATATAACAAGGGTTTTAGCGACAAGTAATCTCGGGGGGGGGCGACCCTTCAAGGCTTAATTAGCAAGGTTTTTGGGACTGTACAGAGTTTAAGTACTGCAATAGGTTTGGGATTAAGGGGAGTTGACTGCGAATATAATATAAACTATAATTCTAGTATGAAGAATTATAGTAAGAGGAAAAGAGCATTTACGTTAGCGGAAATATTAATAACGTTAGGAATAATAGGAGTAGTAGCAGCATTAACAATTCCTACGCTGATAAGTAATTATAATAAGCGTCAGACAGTAACAAAGTTGAAACAGACGTATTCAATCTTGTCGCAGGCATTGACGATGGCACAGGTAAAAGAAGGTGATCCGACAACGTGGGAAGTAGCCGGGATATATGGAACACCGACAGATGATCCTAATTTCAATGTA
>CALUSG010000058.1 GCA_944323365.1 Candidatus Gastranaerophilales bacterium | reverse complement strand
CATAGAATGAGGTAATTTAATGTCTAAGACAAAATACGCAGAAAGAGTAACTCCGATGGGTATACCACATACTCGATTGGATGATTTACCGGACCTTATTGAAGTGCAAAAAAAATCTTTTGAATGGTTTTTAAAAGAAGGTTTGAAAGAGGAATTACTTTCTTTTAGCCCGATTAAAGACTATACCGGAAGATTAGAATTACACTTCTTACCAAATTATACTTTTGACAACGCAAAGTATACAATAGAAGAAGCAAGAATACATGATGCGACATACGCAAAACAGTTACGTGTCATGATAAGACTTGTAAACTGTGACAGCGGTGAAATCAAGGAACAAGAAGTTTACATCGGAGATATTCCGACAATGACCGATAAAGGTACATTTATTGTAAACGGAGCAGAACGTGTAATTGTATCACAAATCGTAAGATCACCCGGTGTATATTTCAAACGTGAAATATCTCCTGCCGGAAAACGTTTATATAATGCAACAATGATACCTAATCGTGGTGCATGGTTAAAAATAGAAACAGACAGCAATGATTTAATATATGTAAAAATAGACAAAAACAGAAAAATCCTTGCTACAACATTATTAAAAGCAATGGGCATAACAGTTTCTGAAATGGAATCTTTATTTACACACTTTGAATTTTTGAAAAAGACATTGGATAAAGATACAACAGAAACAACAGATGATGCATTAATAGAAGTATATAAAAAATTAAGACCCGGAGATCCGGCCTCTCCTCAAGGCGGACGTTCAATATTAGAAGCACGTTTCTTTGACGAGAAAAAATATGATATAGGTCGGGTAGGTCGTTATAAATTAAATAAGAAATTAAATTTAAATATTCCTAAAAATCAAAGAACATTGACAGTTCAAGATATCGTAGCGTCAATTGAATACTTAATCAACTTAACATATGATGAAGGAACATTAGACGATATCGACCACTTAGGAAACAGAAGAATTCGTTCAGTGGGCGAACTTTTACAAAATCAATTCAGAGTAGGTCTATCAAGAATTGAAAGAATTGTAAAAGAAAGAATGACATTGCAGGATTCAGAAACGCTAACACCGTTGAACTTATTGAACACAAAACCTTTAGTAGCCTCATTAAAGGAATTTTTTGGAAGTTCACAGTTGTCACAATTTATGGATCAAACAAACCCATTGGCAGAATTAACACATAAAAGACGTATATCAGCATTAGGACCTGGCGGATTAATGAGAGAACGTGCAGGATTTGCAGTTCGTGACATCCACCCGTCACATTACGGACGTATATGTCCAGTAGAAACACCGGAAGGTCCGAACGCAGGTTTGATAGGATCATTGGCAACACACGCAAAAGTTAATGATTACGGATTTATCGAATCACCGTTCTTTGTAGTAAAAGATGGTGTAGTAACAGATGAAGTACACTATTTAACAGCAGATGAAGACGAAAACTTCCGTTGTGCCCCTGCAGATGTACAGTTAAATAAAGACAGAAGCTTTAAAGACGAATACGTTCCTGTACGTTATCATTCAGAGTTTACAATGGGAGAATCCAAGAAGGTAGACTATGTAGGTGTTTGTCCGATTCAGATAATATCAGTTGCGACCTCAATGATACCATTCATCGAACACGATGACGCAAACCGTGCATTGATGGGCTCAAACATGCAACGTCAAGCAGTACCATTATTTATAACTCAAAGACCGGTCGTTGGAACAGGTTTAGAGGCAAGAGCAGCAAAAGACTCAGGTATGGTAATTGTATCAGAAGTTGACGGTGTTGTAGAAAGAGTTGTAGGTGAAGAAATTGTAATTCGTGACACCCAAAACAATCCGCACGTATATCAATTAATGAAATACGTAAGAAGTAACCAGGATACCTGCATTAACCAGCGTCCGATAGTAAATGAAGGCGATAAGGTAAAGGCAGGTGATGTAATAGCAGACGGTGCATCAACTTGCGGAGGCGAGCTTTCATTAGGTAAAAACGTAATTGTAGCGTATATGCCTTGGGAAGGTTACAACTTTGAAGACGCTATTTTGTTATCGGAAAGATGCGTACATGATGACATATTCACATCAATTCACATTGAAAAATTAGAAATAGATGCAAGACAAACAAAACTTGGACCTGAAGAAATCACACGAGAGATACCAAACGTTTCAGAAGATTCATTAAGACATTTGGATGAACGTGGAATAGTTCGTATAGGTGCAAGAGTTTATGCAGACGATATATTAGTCGGAAAAGTAACCCCGAAAGGTGAATCCGAACATCCGCCGGAAGAAAAACTTTTAAGAGCAATCTTTGCGGAAAAAGCAAGAGATGTAAAAGATAACTCATTAAGAGTACCGCACGGAGAAGGTGGACGTGTAATCGACGTTAAGGTATTTGACAGAGAAAAAGGCGATGAATTACCGCCGGGAGCAAATACAGTAATCAGAGTTTGCATTGCACAAAAACGTAAAGTATCCGTTGGAGATAAACTATCAGGCCGTCACGGAAACAAAGGTATAGTATCAAGAATATTACCAAAAGAAGATATGCCGTTTATGCCTGACGGAACACCTGTTGATATCGTGTTGAACCCATTGGGTGTACCATCACGTATGAACGTAGGTCAAACATATGAATTATTATTAGGTTTGGCAGCGTATTTAACAGGCAACTACTACGAAGCCCCGTCATTTGATGAAATGTACGGCGAAGCTCAATCAGAAATCGCAACAAAATACGAATTAATAAAAGGAATCAAAGAAAGCGGCTGTGATTGGGTAACAGAAGACGGAAAAGTAAGATTAATAGACGGCAGAACAGGTGAACCGTTTGATGAGCCTGTAGCCGTAGGATTATCATATATCCTTAAACTTGTTCACCTTGTTGACGACAAAATCCA
This sequence comes from Candidatus Gastranaerophilales bacterium, assembly GCA_944323365.1. Classification (GTDB taxonomy): domain Bacteria; phylum Cyanobacteriota; class Vampirovibrionia; order Gastranaerophilales; family Gastranaerophilaceae; genus SIG32. The sequence continues at coordinate 58,827 of CALUSG010000058.1, read as the reverse complement.
CGCACGTTCAACAGGTCCTTACTCACTGGTAACACAACAACCATTAGGCGGTAAGGCACAATTTGGCGGACAAAGATTCGGAGAAATGGAAGTTTGGGCATTGGAAGCATACGGTGCAGCTTATACATTGCAAGAAATGCTAACAATTAAATCCGATGACGTAAACGGAAGAAACCGGGCTTACGAATCAATCGTCAAAGGTGATAATATTCCAAGACCGGGTATTCCTGAATCATTTAAAGTACTTGTAAGAGAGTTACAAAGTATCGGTTTGGATATAACAGTAGCGAAAAAAGACGGTGAAGAAGTCGATTTAATGAGCGATATGGATGATTTAAGAAAAGCAGCTCCAAAACGCACATTATCAGACATTGATTCAGAGTTGTTAAACATCAACTTCTTTGAAACACCGACTACTTTCGGTGATCTTTAGAAATAATAAAAGCGGGAGAAATCCCGCACCAATATAAAAGGAGAAATAAATGTCAACAAGCATAGATTATTTTGACTATATACGAATAAGTATAGCTTCACCGGAAAGGATATTAAAATGGTCCTACGGAGAAGTAACAAAACCTGAAACAATAAATTACCGTACCTTAAAACCTGAACGTGACGGATTATTCTGTGAAAGGATTTTCGGGCCAACAAAGGATTGGGAATGCTATTGCGGTAAATATAAAAGAGTAAGACATAAAGGTATAATATGTGAACGCTGCGGAGTTGAAGTAACAGATTCAAAAGTTCGACGTCACAGAATGGGCCATATTAAACTGGCAGCTCCTGTTTCACATATATGGTTTTTAAAGGGTATTCCGTCATATTTAGGCTTATTATTAGATATGACCCTAAAAGATTTGGAACAGGTAATATACTTTAACAATTACGTAGTAATAGAACCCGGCGAAAGCCCATTTAAAAAATTCCAGCTGTTAGGCGAAGAAGAATACGAAGATTATATTGCAGAAAACGAAGAAACTGACTTAAAAGTAGGAATTGGTGCAGAAGCAATAAAAGAATTATTGTCAGAAATTAACATAAAAGAGCTGGCAGAAGAAATAAGAACAGAACTTGCCGGCAATGTAACATCAATTCAGCGTAAAAGCAAATTAATCAAGCGTTTAAGATTACTTGATGCATTAATATCATCAGAAACAGATCCGACCTGGATGATAATGGATGTATTACCGGTAACGCCTCCTGATTTAAGACCAATGGTACAATTAGACGGCGGACGTTTTGCGACATCAGACCTAAACGATTTATACAGACGGGTAATCAACAGAAACAACCGTTTACAAAGACTTTTGGAAATGGGAGCTCCTGAAATTATCGTAAGAAACGAAAAACGTATGTTGCAGGAAGCTGTAGATGCATTGATAGATAACGGTCGCAGAGGCAGAACAGTAGTAGGTCCGAATAACCGTGCATTAAAATCATTGTCAAATATAATAGAAGGTAAACAAGGTCGATTCAGACAGAACTTATTGGGTAAACGTGTTGACTACTCAGGCCGTTCAGTAATCGTAGTAGGTCCGCAATTGAGCTTGAATCAGTGCGGTTTGCCGAAAGAAATGGCAATCGAATTGTTTAAACCATTTGTAGTTAATAAACTTATTGAAAGAGGATACGTTCAAAATATTAAATCAGCAAAGAAAAAAATTGAGCGTTCCGAAGCAATAGTTTGGGATATATTGGAAGAAGTAATTGATGGACATCCGGTATTATTGAACCGTGCTCCAACCTTACACAGATTAGGTATTCAAGCATTTGAACCGAAACTTGTAGAAGGTCGTGCAATTCAACTACACCCGCTGGTTTGTACAGCGTTCAACGCAGACTTTGACGGTGACCAAATGGCAGTACACGTGCCTTTATCAATAGAAGCACAAACAGAAGCAAGAATGTTAATGCTTGCAACAAACAACATTTTGGCACCGGCAAACGGAAAACCGATTATTACACCTTCTCAAGACATGGTACTAGGTATGTATTACCTGACAATCTTGAAGAATCCGGAACAAGAACCTAAAGGATACTTCTACAACTTCCAGGATGCAATTTCAGCACTGGAAGTAGGAGTAATCGACTTACACGATAAAATCGTTGTAAGAAATGAAAAAGGTGAAAGAATGGAAACTACAGTCGGAAGAATTATTTTTAACGAAACAGTTAAAAATGCTTTAGCATAAAATTCGATTGATTAGAAAGAAAAGGGAATATATAATGGAAACAACATACATTCATGAAAAAAAGACACCCGAATACATAAACAAACAAATGGATAAAAAAGCATTAAACAATTTGTTAGCCCAAATGTATTTGGAATATGGCGGAGCAAAGACAGCAGAATTAGCTAACGCATTGAAAAACCTTGGTTACAAATATGCAACCAAATCAGGTACAACAATATCAATAGCGGATTTGCAGGTTCCACCGGCCAAAAAAGAACTACTTCAAGAAGCAGAAAAAGAAATTGAACAATCAACAAACAGATATTTAAAAGGTGAAATAACCGAAGTAGAAAGATATACAAAAGTTATTGACACCTGGTCAGAAACTACAGCAAAATTAACTGAACAGGTAGTAGAAAACTTTGATAAATTAAATCCTGTTTATATGATGGCATTTTCAGGTGCAAGAGGTAACTTATCACAGGTATCACAATTAGTAGGTATGCGTGGTTTGATGGCAGATGCACAGGGACAAATTATTGACTTGCCGATTAAATCAAACTTTAAAGAAGGCTTATCAGTAACAGAATACATCATTTCATCATACGGAGCCCGTAAAGGTCTAGTAGATACAGCGTTAAAGACAGCGGACTCAGGTTACTTAACAAGACGTTTAGTAGATGTAGCACAGGATGTAATTATTAGAGCAGAAGACTGTCATACAACAAAATCAATCAATATGAAACCGATTGTAGATGGAGATACGGTAGTAGTCCCATTAATAGACAGACTTTTGGGCCGAACAATAGCTGAAGACATAAAAGATACGGACGGAACAGTTCTAGTAGAATCCGGCACTACTCTAAACCGTGATGATATCAAAAAGATAGCTCACTTAAATTTACAGGAATTAAAAGTACGTTCAGGATTAACCTGCGGACTGGAATACGGAATTTGCCAAAAATGCTACGGCTGGGCAATGACAACTCAAAAATTGGTAGATGTAGGTGAAGCAATTGGTATTATCGCAGCACAATCAATCGGAGAACCCGGAACACAGTTAACGATGAGAACATTCCACACCGGCGGTGTATTTAAAGGTTCAGGTGCAATGAAACACATTGACGCAAAATCAGCCGGTGAAGTTATATCAAACGTTAGAACAAGAGAATTAAGAACACGTCACGGTGATATAGTAAATGTAGCCAACTATGAAGCAGACATAGAAGTTAAAGGAGCTAAAAGAACAGAGAAATATCACATTCCTGCAGGCTCAACAGTATTTTTCACAAACGGAATGCAAGTAGAAAAAGGCTTTACATTAGCAACATATGAACCTACATCACAAGGTGACGGCTCACGTTTAACCGAAAAAGCAACAAAAGATATCAACGCAGATTTGAGCGGTGAAGTTATATACGAAGACTTTGTAGCAGACGAAAAGAAAGACAGACAAGGAAACATTTCAAGAACAACAAACAAACAAGGTGTAATTTGGGTTCTTGGAGGAGATGTATATAACCTTCCGGGCGGTTCAAAAGTTTTAGTAAAAGACGGACAAACAATTAAGCAAGGTGAAAAATTAGCAGAAACATTAACAATATCTGAACACGGCGGAGAAGTTCGCTTTGGAGAGGATTTGGTAATAGAAGACGTTAATTTTGAAGGCAAAAAGATTAAAAAGATTATACAAGGTAAAGAAATTACGATTGTAATCGCATCTTTAATGCCTGAAAATGCGAAGTTTGAACAGACTAAAAAAGAACAAATATGGACAGTTGATAAAACAGGTGAAAGATACATAGTAAAAGCACCGGTAGATACAACCGTAGAAAACGGAATGATAATAGCAGAACTATTAGATGACGAATGTGCGGTAACAAGTTCAGGTGAGATAAGATATGTTGACGTAGAAGTTGATGAAAATCAAATAATAACAAAACCTGGAACAGTGGTATTTATACCGGAAGAAATACACCAAATATCAAAAGACAGTACCTTAAAAATGGTAGACAACGGAGCCTATGTAACAGCAGGTACAGAAGTTGTAAAAGACGTATATTGTCATATTGACGGTATTGTTGAATTTAAGGAATACAACGACATAATCCATGAAATTACAGTAAGACCCGGAGAACTTCATACATTATCAAGCGTATCAGAATTAAAAGTAGATGAAGGCGAAGTAGTTAAAAAAGGAACAGTAATTGCAGATGGAATAAAAGCAAAAGAAACATCCATCGTAACAATTATGGATTCATCACTAGATGAAATAGAAATTGATGATTTGGATGAAGAATTAGATGCAGGTCTATCATTAGATGAAGATAATATATCAAATCAACCGGTACAAATTTTAATAAGACCAGTACAGGTATTAGAAGTAAAACAAAAAGAAGTATCAATTAAATTTAACACAACCGACGATTTAATAGATATAGTACCGGTAACACAATTACAATACAAAGACGGAGCAAGAGTAAGAAATCTTGACGGTTCAACAATAACAAGAACAAGTCTTGTATTACAAATGCAAGGATACCTATCCCACTTAAAAGGAATGGTAGAATTAAATGAAAAAGGCATTTTGAGAATTGTAGTATTGGAAAACTTAATAGTTCGTCGTGAATATGAAGGAAATGCGAAATTCTTATCAGCCTTACAAACAGAACTGTTGGTAAAAGACGGCGAAACAATTAAGCCAAAAACACCAATTGCAAAAACACAAGTTTTAGCAATAAATGATGGTGTAGCAGCAATTAATGAAAACCGTACAGATAACAGAAGATTACTTTTAACAAGCGAACAATATGAAAAAGTAATTACTTTGAAATCAAAAGCAACAGTGAAAAAAGGTGATTTTATAAAGACAGATGCAATAATTTCATCAAACGGCGAGAAATCACCGGTATCAGGCTTGGTAACATCAGTAGAAAAAGACGGAATAAAAGTAAGAACAGGCCGTCCATACTTAATCAGCCCTGGTACAATGCTGCAGGTAGAATCAGGAGCCCTGGTATTAAGAGGCGATATGATAGCAACATTAGTATTTGAAAGACAAAAAACAGGCGACATCGTACAAGGTTTACCGAGAGTAGAAGAGCTATTGGAAGGCCGTAAGCCAAAAGACTGTGCGATATTAGCCGAAGAAGACGGTATTGCCGAAATAGAAACCGATGAAGATTTACCGAGATTATATCTAGTAAATGAAAACGGCAGAGTCGAAATCAAATACGCAATAGATGCAAATATTATCGTTCACGATAAACAGAAGATAAAGAAAGGTCAACCATTAACAAGCGGTCCATTAAACCCGCATGACGTAATAAGATTATGCGGAGTAGAGGCAGCACAACAGTATTTGGTAGACGAAGTACAGCGAGTATATCGCTCACAAGGTGTAGAAATAGCCGATAAACATATCGAAACAATAGTAAGACAAATGACGAAAAAGGTTAAGATATTAGATGCCGGCGAAACAAATCTTCTTCCCGGCGAGCTGGTTGAACTTCAAACATTTGAAGAAATCAATAGAAAAGCGGAAGAAGAAGGAAAAACACCTGCAACTTGTGAATATATGCTATTAGGTATAACAAAAGCATCATTGAATACCGAAAGCTTTATATCAGCAGCGTCATTCCAGGAAACAACAAGAATCCTGACCGAAGCAGCAGTAGATGGTAAAAAAGATATGCTGAGAGGATTAAAAGAAAACGTAATCATAGGACGTTTAATCCCGGCAGGTACAGGTTTCCATCATCTGTCTAACGCAAATGAAGAAAAAGAGCGAGAAGCAAGAAAACGTGCTGCTGCCCAAAGAAATCAAGCCCGTAAACCATCCGCAATTTTGGAAGAAATTGAAGGTATGTTTGGAGCCCCTGATTTTAATTTAGACGACGAAGAATAAGGTAAATGCCTCCTTAGGGAGGCATTTTTTAAATATATTATGACTAATTTATCAGATTACAGACGGAATTTTTACCAAATATACCATAAAGAAATATTACCTAAATTAATGAACTTTGAAAAAGAACGAAAGCAAAGATTTCATTTGGTAATATTAATTGATATAGTAATATTATGCATTACAGGTTATATAGCAAAGATTATGGCCACTCCTTCAATAATAATAACGATTGGGGTAGCTTTAATTATATTAATTACGCATTTGATAAATAAAAAATTTATAAAACAGGTTAAAAGCCATTGTATGCACGATATGACAAAAGTATTTGGAGAAGTTGAATGGCAGCCTGAAACGGATATAATAACAAATGAGCAGCTAAATAACAGTGAATTATTTGCCAGTTTCAATCGCCGGTCTTCTGACGATGCATTCAAAGGAGTCTATAAAGATGTTCCTTTCTCGATTTCCGAAACATATCTTATACATCAAACCGGCTCCGGTAAAAACAAACGTGTCAAAACTGTTTTTAAAGGTGTTATTATAAATGTAGCCTCAAATAAACCAATAAAGGCTAAAACAATTATTGCGACAAAAAACGATTATCAACTAAAACGCAACCTGGGACTTTGGAGTATGATATTTTGTTTTTTACCATTGTTAGTGTATTGCTTTTTTACACCAAATGCAGACACAATGATAATATATTTAACATTAGCAATGTTTGGTATAGCAATTTTAGCAATTGCCCTAACTTATAAGCAAAATGAACAAATGGAAGAAATAAAACTTGAGGACCCTGTATTTACAAAACGTTTTAAAGTGTATTCAGCAGATGAAGTAGAGGCGAGATATCTCATAACTACAGCATTTATGGAAAGATTTACGAAATTGAATACATCATTTGGTTCTAAAAAAGCAAAATGTTCATTTTATAATGATTCAATAATGTTTGCAATATCAACAAATAAGAACATATTCGAAATGGGGAGTATTTTTAAGCGTTTAGATAATCCTAAACAGATTACGATATTTTTTGAAGAAATATCATCAATACTAATGCTTATAGATTATTTCAAACTTAATGAACACATCGGATTATAATTATAACAAAGATTTTTAAATACAATAGATGATTTTGTTAAAGATATAATGATAAACTTGCCGTATATAGAAAATAGAAAGGAAAAAATATGGCAAGAATAATTGATGGAGAAAGAAGATTAATCAAAATGAGCGTAGATGATGTAATAAGTATAGTCAGAGAATACCAAAGAATCTGTCACAATAGCTGTTGTTATGACCATATGCGGGAACTTTTGGCAAAAGCAGATTTCTACATCCCTGAGGATTAAAAAAAGAGGCGAAACGCCTCTTTTTTTTTTAACATTTTAACTCAGGTATCGTCACCAAATATTCTCCAACAATTGTATCGAGTATTGAGATGTGTTCTGAATTAAACTGCTGATTTTCTAAAATCACCCCGACTTCTCTTGCCCAACCGATTTGTCCGTTAAATTGCAGGTGCTCACCTAATTTTTCAGCAACGTTTCTCATGAGATTTTGTTTATCTTTAAATCCATATTCAGAGCCTAATTGTTTAAAGAAATGATTTCCAAGACCTCTATGTCGTTCGTAACCGGCTAGAAAATCAGCAACATTTTCAACAGTAACATCTTCCTGTATAATACGTCTCACATGCCCCTGTTCAGCATCTGAAGTATAACCGACCAAATAATCGGACACATTATTACCTAATATTCTCGCATTATTAGCTTCTTCATATGTAATTCTACCCGCAGCAGACATTTTTTCTTTTTTCGGCGGAGTTTGATTTACCGGCGGCTCTTCGGCTGCCGGTGGTTCTTCGACTGCCGGATCTGCTTCTTGCCCTGGCACTCTTAGTTTTAATTTATCACCAGGGTGAATAATAACAAGGACACCGTCTTTTTCAAAATGCAAATTATTATCTTTCATAATTTCATGCATACGTTGAATAATTTCAGTATCAGATGGTTTAACACATCCATTTTCTTTCATAATAGCCTCTTTTGCTACTTTCCAAACGGAATCGCCTTTCTTTACCTCATAATCTTCAAAGTCAACAGGTGTTTTTGCAGCACCTGTATATTCCAACTCAGCACCTGCAATAGACGCAGGTCCATTTTTTTCATTTGTAAAATCAATAGTGAGATTTTTATCAGGTGTCACAGTCCCTTGTGGTAACTGAGTATGATTTACATGTTGCAAATTAACACTATTGATAGATGCATTTTCACTCATAACAAATATTCCTTTCATGTTTACTGTCAAACTCACATTGCTTATATCTCTATAAACACAATTTGTTTAAAAAGATTGCTACAAGCACACTTTGACCATACCATACCATACCATACCGGCATTATAACTGGATTTCAGGCTCTTTTAAATTCATTTTTACATTTCGTTACATTTGATTTATAAATCAAATTTTATATAAATTATCCGGTTGCATTCCCCAGCCGGGGTTATTGATATTTTGTTTTTGTTTTATGCTAAGATAGAAAATATAAGGAGTCCAACTATGAAAAAAAATCTGATAGCAGTTTTGTTAATTTTTGCGGTACCGATTATAGCATATATGGCATTAACGAAATCGACGGCAACGACTGCAAAGCCGCAGGACACAGCAAATAAGCCGCAGGTAGTAAAATTCACATCATCAATGTGCCTTGATTGTCAAAAAATGAACGAAGTATTTAAAGAAATATTTCCGAAATATGATGGAAAAATTATATTACGGGAAATACAAGTTCAAGACGGCTCATCATTCACTAATTCAGAGATAGAGAAATACAATGTAACGTTAGTTCCAACAATAATATTAATAGACTCAACCGGCAAACAGGTAAAACGAATTGAAGGAGCAATAGAAAAAGAGGCTATGGATAAATATTTAGAAGGTCTTGAATAATGGATTATGCAGACATATTTACATCACATAACAGTATATTAATCTTATTTATTTTGTCGTTTGCAGGTGGTCTTGTAGCATCGATATCCCCTTGTTCATTATCAATGCTGCCAATAATAATTGGGTATATAGGCGGATATTCCGAAGCAAAACCATCCCAAACCCTGGTACAAATGATATTTTTTGTACTTGGAACAGCAGTAGTATTTTCAGTAATAGGAATAATTTGTGCTCTAACAGGCAAAGTATTTGTATCGAACACATATTTTGCACTAATTTTAGCGTCAATAATATTAATAATGGGATTAAAGCTAATAGGTTTTTTGGACTTTGAAATGCCCGTAATAATAAAAGAAATGCCCAAAGACAATGCCAGCCACAAATATATCTACCCTATAATTTTAGGCGGAGTATTTGCACTGGTCGGTACGCCGTGTTCAACGCCAATCCTTGCGGGAATAATGGCATTTGCATCGCTTTCGGCTAACATAATAAATGCAATAATAATGTTGTTTTTATTTTCCCTGGGTCAGGGCTTAATCCTGATAATAGCAGGATTTTTAACCTCACGCCTGAAAAGTTGGCAAAATTTTTATAAGATTTCAGATATATTAATGAAAATAAGCGGATTTTTGCTTATTTTAGCGTCAATATATATTTTTTATAAGATTTTCTACCCGCTTATTGTAAATTAGCCCTTAATGAGTTACAATGTATGCAAAGGAGTATATTAAGATGAAAATATTTGAAGGGAAGCTGACAACAGCGGGAGAAAAATTTTGTATAATAATATCAAGATTCAATGATTTTATCGGTTCAAAACTACTATCCGGAGCGGTTGATGAACTAAAGCGTCACGGAGTTGCGGATGAAGATATAGATATAGTAAAAGTTCCCGGAGCATTTGAAATTCCGTTAGCAGCACAAAAATTTGCAAAAACAGGCAAATATAACGCAATAATAACATTAGGAGCAGTAATAAAAGGCTCAACCCCCCATTTTGATTATGTAAGTGCGGAAGTATCAAAAGGAGTAGCACACGTAGCACTTGAAACAGGTATACCTGTAATTTTCGGAGTACTGACAACAGATAATATTGAACAAGCAATAGAAAGAGCAGGTACAAAAGCCGGTAATAAAGGTTCAGATGCTGCAAAAACAGCAATAGAGATGGCTAATTTAGTCAAGGGGGTTTAAATGAGTGAAATTATCACTGAATACAGGAATGAAAACACAAAAGACATAGATCTTCTGCCAACTATAGAAATGGTCAAAAAAATGAACGAAGAAGATAAACTTGTTGCATTGGCCGTAGAAGATGAAGCTGAGCATATAGCCGAAGCAATAGATTTAATAGCGAAACAATTTTTAAAAGGCGGTAGATTATATTATTTTGGAGCAGGAACATCAGGTCGCCTGGGTATATTAGATGCCTCAGAATGTCCTCCGACATTCAGCGTGCCGCATGACATGGTACAAGGGAGAATAGCCGGCGGTAAGGATGCGTTTTTATATTCAATAGAAGGTGCCGAAGACAATTATGAACTTGGAATAGAAGATGCAAAAGTACTGACAGATAAAGATGTATGCGTAGTTATATCAGCAAGCGGCAACCCGAAATATTTACTTGGAGTATTGCACCAAGCAGACGAAGCCGGTGCGAAAACAATAGCAGTAACGTGCAACTCACATGGCAAAATTGCAGAGGAAGCAGGCCTCGTAATTTGTGCAGAAGTCGGCCCTGAGGTTATTGCGGGTTCAAGCAGACTAAAAGCCGGCACAGCACAAAAAATGATATTAAATATGCTCTCTACAGGCTCAATGATAAAAATAGGCAAAACCTATGAAAATTTTATGATAGATTTAAAAGCAGTAAACGAAAAATTAAAAGACAGAGCAATACGTATAGTAGCACAAATAGCCGGTATAAGTCACAGTGAAGCATTAGCAGCACTTTTAAAAAGCAACTGGGAAATAAAAACAGCAATTGTATCCAGTATGCTAGATTTAACAATAGAGGATTCACGAGAAGAATTAAAAAAACATGGCGGAGTTTTAAGGAAAATAATATACACTAAGGAGCTGGTATGAAATTAACGGTTATAGGGGCAGGCTGCTGGGGTTTGACACTGGCCTGGCTATTAACAAATAATTTTGAAGAAGTAACTGTATGGGGAAGAGAATCTGATTTAAGCGAAGATTTATTAAAGAATAAACACACATCAAGACCATTAGAAGTTCAGCTTTCAGAAAAAGTTGAAATAACATCGGACTTGAATAAAGCTATAAACAATGCAGATATAATATTAAACGTAGTCGCTACTTCCGGAACACGTGATGTGTGCGAGAACTTAAAGGCATCAGGAATAAAATCCGAACAAATACTTGTAAATGCCTCAAAAGGTATTGAATTACCGTCATTAATGAGGATGAGTGAAGTAATTAAAGATGTCCTGCCCGAGCAAAAACTGGCAATACTATCAGGCCCAACCCTTGCAAAAGAAGTATTACAAGGTAAGCCAACAGCCGCCTGCATAGCAAGCGAAGACATGAAAACAGCAGAATTTGTACAAAAAGCATTAAATGTTCCCGGCAAATTCAGACTATATACAAACAACGATGTAATAGGAGTAGAATTAGGCGGGAGTTTAAAAAACGTAATAGCCATTGCCTCAGGCTTTGCCCACGCAATGGATTTAGGAGATAACTGTGCCGGAGCATTACTAACACGAGGCATGGCAGAAATAGTACGTGTAAGCATAAGATTAGGAGCAAATCCGTCAACTCTTTACGGGCTTTCAGGTATGGGTGACTTAATCGCAACGTGTTCAAGTCCGATGTCAAGAAATTATACGGTCGGCTCAATGCTTGGCAAGGGCAAAAAAATTGACGATATTCTAAAAGAATTAGGCTCGGTTGCAGAAGGCGTAAAGACCTCAAAAGCAATTTGTGAACTTGCCAAAAAGCTTGATATAGATGTACCTGTATCAAACGCTATATATGAAGCAGTATATACAGACATAACACCTCAAGAATTGTTAGAAAAATTAATGAATAGGAAGTTAAAAGAAGAAGAAAAATATGTATAAATTTGCAGTAAGATATATAAAAAATACATTTTACCCTATAACTGTGCCTGATACAATAACACTGGAAGATGGTCAGATGGTAATAGTCAGGACAGAAAAAGGAGAAGAGGCTCTCAAAGTATTTACGGTAAATACTGAAATTGCAAAAAAATGGCAAGAGTCAGCTCCTGAACCTTTACCTGTAATAAGAGTACTGTCCCAAAGAGATTTGCAAACTTTGGACGAAATAAAACGAGAAGAAGTAACGTCATTTTTCAAATGTCAAGAACTAATAAAACAACACGGGCTGGTGATGAATTTAGTACAATGCCGAATAACCTTTGATAGGAAAAAAATAACTTTTTATTATACAGCACCGGAACGAGTTGATTTCAGGGCATTATTAAAGGATTTAACCCAGGTATTTACCCGTGTAAGAATAGATTTACGTCATATCGGAGTACGAGATGAAACCTCAATATTAGATGGTGTAGGTTTATGTGGCAGACCGTTTTGCTGTTCAAGTTTTCTAAGAAAATTTGCAACAATAAATTTAAAACTGGCAAAAGATCAGGGAATGCCAATAGCCCCCGGGAAAATTTCAGGCACCTGCGGAAGATTATTATGCTGCTTAACATATGAATATTCAAATTATATAGATGCAGCAAAAGGTATGCCGCCTGTTGGTTCATCAGTAATGACACCTGAAGGATTAGGAAAAGTCTGCTATCTTCAATTTTTAAGCGGAAAAGTTGCAGTCAAAACCGAAGACGGCAAAGTTAAAGAATTTTTAAAAGGTGATATTGAAATGGTCGATGCTGATGTTAATGTTGAAATTGACATACAATCTTTAAATACTTCTTATGGTGAAGAAGATGACCTGAGCATTGACATCAAACAACTTGAAGATGATAAAAACAGCTCAACCGGAAATATTTAATTAAAACTTAGCATAAACATAATAAACATCACCGTCAACGAGTTTTACGGCATATTTATCATAATTCTTGCGTTTAGGATCAGGCCCCTCAAACGAAACATTCGCGACGTAATCATTATCAATAAATTTTCTTATATCATTTATTGAAAACAACTCTTTTCCCAAGAATTTAATAAATTTTTCATATTCTCTATCGTCATCACGCATAATAATACTATACCCTTTTTTTTCAAATTAATCAACGTCACTTAACATTTTTAAAGAATTCCTCGGCTATTAATTGAGAATATTTATCTTTTTCAGAGGCAGAGATAAGGAGTTTTTCCTTACCGTTTGAATCTTTAGCCACAGAAATAATTCCCTTAATATCGCCAATCGGGAGTTTTTTAACTTTAGCCTCGAAAGTAATATAAGGGAAAGATTTGCCAAAAGAATTTAACATACCTCGTTTGGTAATAGTCAAATACTCAACAGAAACAGCCTGATACTTAACATTTGTTATTAATTTTTGCAATTTTTCTTCAACATCAGCAGACATCAAATCTTCTTGAGTCAAAATAGGTTTGTCACCTGAATCAACAACAATCATTTTTTGTCCTGAAGCTTTATGTTCGGCAAAAACCGCATTATAACCTAAAACTCCTGAAGCACTTTCTATTTCGAATTCTTCATTAATATTAGAAAAATCGCCGATCTTTTTAGCTTTTTCGAGCATGACATCTTTAGAAGGATAAAGCCAGTTTTGTACAACATTAGTCAGTAATTCCCGACCGCCTAAAGACATAAACCCGATAATCGCAAGAGTTAATATTACCGCTCTAAATATATTTTTTAAACAACCCATTGAATTCCTCTTTTTTCCCTGCTATAATAACTAATAATAATTATAATTATGACAAAACAAGAAATCAATAATATTAATAGTTGGGAAGTTGATCCTGAAGATACAACGCCTGTAATGAAGCAATATTTGGCAATAAAAAAAGAAAATCCAAAAATGTTATTGTTATACAGGTTAGGAGATTTTTACGAAACATTTTTTGAAGATGCAATACTGCTGTCAAAGGTTTTGGAAATAGCATTAACAAGCAGAGATGCCGGCCCGTTAGGCAGAATTCCACTGGCAGGAATTCCTGTTAAAGCCGCAGATACATATTTAGAAAAATTGGTTCAAAAAAATATAAAAGTTGCGATATGTGAACAGTTAGAAATTCCAAAATCATCCAAACATTTAGTAAAACGTGGGATTACAAGAATTATAACAGCCGGAACTCTTACCGAAAGCAATTTTCTAGAGAATAAAACAAATAATTATATTTGTGCAATATATAACAAAAAAGATGAATACGGACTTGCATATACAGATATCTCCACCGGAGAATTTAAAACAACACAAGCCCCTTTGGAATTAATAATAAATGAACTCGCAAGAATTAAGCCCGTAGAAATCATAGCACCGGCAATAAGAGCAGAAATAAAACCATTTCAAATTGTTCCGGATGAGAAAATCGACTTGCCTGATGAAATAACAAAGAATTATTACTGCACAAAAATTCCGGCCTCAGTATTTGAGCCTGAATTTGCGGAAAACAATATTAAAGCAGTATTTGAAACCGCTACAATCGAGGCATTCAGACGTGACAACTGCAAGTTAGGTTTCGTAGCCTGCGGGGCATTACTATCTTATATTTGGGAAACTCAAAAGGGCAATATGCCTAAATTTGAAAGAATAGAATACTATGAACTTACCGAATATATGATAATAGACGGTAATACAAGACGGAATTTGGAACTTACAGAAACCTTACGTGAAAAAAATAAATACGGATCTTTGTTATGGGCAATAGACAAAACCAAAACAAACATGGGGGCAAGATTATTAAGGAACTGGATATGCCAGCCGCTTAAAAATGTAGAAGATATAAAAAAACGTCAAGATGCCATAACTGAATTGGTAGAAGAAGAGAATACAAGACGTAATCTTTCTGATTTAATGGAAAGGATTTACGATATACAACGTCTTTCAACACGTATAAGCAATACTTCAGCAACACCAAAAGATTTTATAAGTTTAAAAATCTCGTTAGAAGTATTTCCAAAACTTTTAGATGCCGGTAAATCGCTAAAGAATAATCCATTTAAAGATATTGAAGAATATCGAGAAGAAATAATAAGTTTTACGAACCTAATAGATAATACTATAATAAACGATCCACCATCACAAATAAAAGACGGCGGTTTTATAAAAGAGAACGTAAACGGTGAGCTTGACTATTTAAGGGATCTTTTAACCGGCGGAGAAAAATGGCTTAAGGCATTTGAAGAAAAAGAACGAGAAAGAACAGGGATTAAAACTTTAAAAGTAGGTTTCAATAAAGTTTTTGGTTATTACATTGAAATTACGAATACAAATATAGGACTTGTACCAAAAAATTACATCAGAAAACAAACTTTGGCGAATGCCGAAAGATTTATTACAGAAGAATTAAAGAAACATGAAGATGATGTATTGTCAGCCCAATTTAAATCGACTGAGCTGGAATACAAATTATATTGCGATTTTAGAGAATATTCCAAAGAATATGTGACCAAATTAAGAGAAATAGCCGAGGCAATAGCATTGGTTGATGTATATACATCACTGGCCCAAACTGCTGTAGAAAACAATTACACAAGGCCAATAGTAGATGACTCAGACGATTTTATAGTAAAAAACGGCAGACATGCTGTCTTGGAACAAATATTACCTCTTGGTGAATATGTGGCAAACGATTTGGAATTAAAAAGTAATTCAGTAGAAACAACCCAATTTATGATATTAACCGGCCCGAACATGGCCGGAAAATCAACATTTATGAGGCAGAATGCATTAATAGTTATCCTGGCACAAATAGGAGCCTGGGTACCTGCGGATTATGCCAAAATAGGCATTGTAGATAAAATATTTACAAGGGTTGGAGCTTCAGACGACTTAACACTGGGACAGTCAACATTTATGGTAGAAATGGTAGAAACAGCTTCAATACTGAATTCAGCTACCCAAAAAAGCTTTATTTTACTGGATGAGATAGGACGTGGTACAAGTACATATGATGGTGTTGCAATAGCCTGGTCTGTTGCGGAATTTATTGCAACCAAAATAAAAGCTCGTTGCATATTCGCAACACACTATCATGAATTAAACGTTATGACAAAAACGTATCCTCAGATAAAGAACTACAGGATAACAGTAGCTGAAGAAAACGGTGAAATAGAATTTTTAAGAAAAATAGTCCCCGGCGGCACAAGCAAAAGTTACGGTATTCGAGTTGCCAAAATGGCAGGATTACCTAAAAGCGTCATAAAACGTTCTCAGGATTTGATGGCTAAAATGCAAAAGGATTTTGCAAACGATCTTTCAACACGGAAAAAGACCTCCTCAACCGAACCTCAAATCCCTCAATTAAATCTTTTTAATTAAAATTTGTAAAAATTTTATGAAAACATATCAAAAAAAATTTATTACGAGTTTTAATATTAAATAAGGAGTTAGAAAATGGCAATAGAGTTTAATCCTGCAATAAGCAGTTATAATTACAGACCGCAACATGTAAATTTTTCAGCTAATAATATAGCGAACACAACTGTTCCACAAGAAAAACCTGAAAATAACAAATCAGGATTTAAAGAAGATTTAAGTAAAATTGCCAAATTCTTTACAACATTAAGTGAAATGACAAAAGCAACAGTGAAAGGTGTCGCCTTTGGCGGAGTAACCGGAGCAGCTTTTCTGTCAGGATTTTGGTTATTTAAAGCATTACCAAAAGGATTTAGAAAAGGCCAATCATTAACAAATGTATTTAAACATCCTTTAAAAAGTATCGGCACAAAAGGGAAAGTTATCAGTGGAATTGCAGCACTTGCAGTAGCCTCAGCACATATAATAAAAGGGAAATTAAGAGCAAATCAGCGTACTGCAAATGTTGATCATCAATTAAAAACAGGGCACAGACCAGCAATAGGTCTATAATTTACAATAGTGCTCATTATAGAAATCGCCAAATGTGTCATTAAGAATAGCCTCACGACATTTTTGCGAAAATTCTATTAGAAATTGTATATTATGAATAGACAAAAGCGTTGCCGCAGTGCTTTCCCCGCAACGCCATAAGTGTCTTATATAAGCACGGGAATGGTTTTGGCAAGAATAGCAATCACAGCCTTCAACAAGTGGACGAGAATCGTCATAAAATTCTTTATTTTTAATATTACGTTTGCCATGCCAGGTAAAAAACGAACCGTGACGGGCATTTCTTGTCGGCAAAACGCAGTCGAACATATCAACACCACGTTTAATACCATCCAATAAATCTTCGGGGGTACCGACTCCCATAAGGTAACGTGGTTTATTTTGCGGCAACAGAGGTGCCGTAAGTGCCACAAAATGATTCATAATTTCTTTTGATTCACCGACGCTCAACCCTCCAATAGCATAACCCGGAGCATCATAAGAAGAAATTACGCTTGCACTTTCACGTCTTAAATCATCAAAAAATGCACCCTGAACAATCGGGAAAAGTGCTTGATGAGGGTTAGTTTTAGCTTTCATACATCTGTCGAGCCATCTATGAGTGCGTTCCATAGCTTTTTTAGCTGTATCATAATCACAAGGATACGGAGCACATTCATCAAATGCCATAATTATATCTGCACCTATATCCTGCTGAATTTCCATAGAAACTTCAGGAGATATAAAATGTTTTTTCCCGTCTTTCGGGTCACGAAATTCAACCCCGTCTTCAGTAATTTTTCTTAAATGGGATAAAGAAAACACCTGAAAGCCGCCGGAATCCGTCAATACAGGCTTATTCCAGTTCATCCAGCCGTGTATTCCGCCGAACTGTTTTATAAGTTTGGTTCCGGCACGCAAATATAAATGGTATGAATTGGCTAAAATTATTTGTGCACCGGTATTTTTAACTTGTTCTGAGGTAAGTGTTTTAACAGCAGAATTAGTTCCAACAGGCATAAATATCGGTGTAAGAATCTTTCCGTGCGGGGTCGTCAAAATTCCTGCACGGGCACCGGTTTGAGCACATTCATGGACTAATTCATAACTGAAATATTCACTCATTTATTCAAGATCTTCCTTTTCAGTAACAATTTCAGTCATATTTTTCCAGTCCGTACAAAGTTCATCAGGCGTAAAATATATGGCTATTTCACGTTCTGCACTTTCTGCACAATCAGATCCGTGAACAGAATTATATTCTTTTAATTGAGCAAAATCCGCACGAATAGTTCCGACTTGAGCTTCGGCAGGATCAGTTGCTCCCATTAATTGTCTTGCCCCTTTTATTACATTATAACCTTGTAAAACCATTGCAACTATCGGTCCGCTTGTTATATATTTAATAAGCTGGCCGTAAAACGGCTTGCCATAGTGTTCTGCATAATGTTTAGCAGCCTGTTCGGGTGTTACCATTAACATTTTTAAACCTATTATCTTATATCCCTTATCTTCAAATCTTTTAATAATTGTACTGGTAAGCCCTCTAAGCACTGCATCAGGCTTAATTGCTATAAATGTTCTCTCTTCTTTATGACCCATGTTATTTGCCTCCATATAGAGCTATCATAGCATAAATAAACCTAAAAATCTAATATTCATCAGCAAATCTGACAAAATCAAGATTTTTCTTCATTTCAGATATATATTTTCTTAATATAATAAGCATAATCATACAAAGGATTATAGCAGCACTGACAAGTCCATACCAAAATCCCATTATATTCATATTATATTTAAAAGCAAGTGTATATCCCAAAGGGATAGAAATAAGCCAGTAGCCTATGAAATTAGCTATCATCACGATTTTAGTCTTTTTAATTCCCTTAAATATACCTGACAAAGCAACCTGAAGTCCGTCAAATATTTGGAACATAGAAAGTACATACAAGACAGGCACACTAATTTTAATCAAGACATCATCAACAGTAAATAATCTGACAAGGAATTCAGGAAAGCTTGCAAAAACAATAGAACTACAAACCATAAATCCAACAGCCATACCCAAACCTATATACGCATAACGTCGCAATTCCATAAGATTTTGTGCTCCGTTTGCAAAACCGACCTTAACGGCAATTGCATTGGATATAGCAAGCGGAACCATAAAAGACACGGTAGTGAGCGTACAAACCAAATTTTGAGCGGCAGCATAAACACCTGAAACACGTCCCATAATCACAGCTACACAGTTAAATGCAACAAATTCTATCAAAATAGCAAATGAAATAGGCATTCCTATTTTTAACAAGCCTTTAAAATATTCTTTATCCTCCTTGTAATTGCGGAATTTCATTAATTTAAAGCAATACCACAACAGGACAAATCCCATAAAATATCTTACAACGAAACTTGCAATAGCAAGCCCTATAGCACCCAAAGACGGCACCGGGCCCCATCCGAATACCAAAAGCGTATTAAGCCCCAAATTTAAAAATACAGAAAAGACTGTTACAATATTTGGAAGAAATACAATTTCGAAAGCCTGCAAAAACTCCTTTAAAGCAGCATGCAAATATGCCCCGAATGTTGAAAACGCCGTAATAATCATATATTCCTTAATCGGCTGAACAAGTTTTGGCTCAAATTTCAAATAATCAATTAGAGGTACACAAAGCAATACCGCAATCATAATTACAAAGGCCAAAATCATTGCAAACCTTATTGTCGGAAAAAAATATTTTTTTGCTGAATGTTTTTCGCCTCTGTAATTAGAAAGTAAAGGCGACACGCTTGCAATTAAACCTATTCCGAACGTCATAATACAGTTTGAAATAGCTGTAGCAATAGAAATAGCGGCAAGAGTATCTGTTGAATGTCTTCCTGCTATCAAGACATCTCCCGCTCCTATCATAATAAAGCCCAAATTCCCCATAATTATAGGCAGAGCAATATTCAACAACTCTTTTGCATAATATTTAAACTCGGATAAACGCATAATTATATACTAGCACAAAAGCAAATATTTATTATTTTTTCTTCTTGTTAAAGTTTTGTTTTTTATTAGGGAAAGCAGTTTGAGCGGATGTTTGAATACGTTTTACACTATAAACATCAGGCAATGATTGTAAAGAGTTAATAACCTTTTTTAATGTTTCTATATTATCAAGTTCAAGGCCTATTTCAATAATACCGACATTGTTTCGTGATTTAACATTAGCATTAATGATATTTGTATTATTATCGGATACCGCTGCAATAATATCTTTAAGCATTCCTAATTTATCGGCAGTTTCAATTCTTATGGTAGTCGTATAAGTTTTGTTAGTATTATTACCTGACCATTTAATATCCATTAATCGTTCAGGTTCAATATTTTCAAGGGTTTTACAGTCAATTCTGTGCACAGAAACACCTTTTGAACGTGTAACAACTCCGACAATAGGCTCTCCCGGAATTGGAGAACAGCAGCGGGCAAAAGAATACATCAAACCTTCAAGACCAATTATATCTTTTTCTGATTTTTTACGGGAATAGGAGTGGAATTTATCCTCAACAGGCTTTTCTTTAGGCTTTTGAAGTTTGTTTATAATCTTATTCAAAGTGGTTTCACCATAACCGAGAGCAGCAAATAAATCTTCAGCAGAAAGATAATTCATTTGTTTTGCTATTTTTTCGAATTCACCTTGTTTTGTATATTCATCAAATACAGCTTTAGTCAATTCGTGTTCAAGATTGGACTTTCCGATTTCGACGTGTTCTTCACGGTTATTCTTTTTAAACCACTGTTTAATTTTTTGAGCTGCCTGCTTAGTTACGACGAAGTTAAGCCAGTCAAGCCGTGGGGAAGGAGTTTTTGAAGTTAGGATTTCTACTATATCACCGTTAACAAGTTTAGTATCAAGCTGAGCAATTCGCCCGTTAACTTTAGCTCCGATAGTTCTATGTCCTACATCACTGTGAATACGATATGCAAAATCTACAGGAGTAGCATCTTTTGGCAAATCTAAGACATCACCGTTTGGTGTAAATGCAAATACCTGATCCGAAAATAAATCAAGCTTAACAGAATTTACATAATCTTTAGCACTTGACATTTCTTTGTCATATTCAACCATTTTACGCATCCAGGAGAACTGCAAATCAGAAGCATGATTAGCTTTCTCGGAACCTTTTTCTTTATATCTCCAGTGAGCGGCAACCCCGTATTCTGCTATTTCATGCATTTCCCAAGTTCTTATCTGAACCTCAAGCGGTTTTGAACGTGGGCCTATAACTGATGTATGCAATGATTGATACAAATTACCTTTCGGCATTGCTATATAGTCTTTGAATCTTCCGGGAATAGGTTTAAATTGTGAATGAATTAATCCCAAAACTTCATAGCACTCTTTTTCGGTATCCACTATTACACGAACAGCCGTAATGTCATATAAATCATGAAAAGCAATATTTTGACGTTTCATTTTACAATAAATACTGTAATAGTGTTTTGCTCTGCC
Organism: Candidatus Gastranaerophilales bacterium; assembly: GCA_944323365.1. Lineage (GTDB taxonomy): Bacteria > Cyanobacteriota > Vampirovibrionia > Gastranaerophilales > Gastranaerophilaceae > SIG32. Next base: position 37,295 of record CALUSG010000058.1, on the reverse strand, counting down.
TGTAATTTGAGCATTTATGCCTGCTGCCTTAACATCTTTAGATATTTTATCGATTAATAGTTTAACAGTCATTTCACGTTCGGCTTTTTTTTGTGAAACTAACTGTGCTATTTCAAAATATTTATCCGGTTCAAGATATCTTAATGATAAGTCTTCGAGTTCAGCCTTAATTTTACCCATCCCGAGTCTGTTCGCCAGCGGTGCAAATATATCAAGAGTTTCTTGTGCTATTTTTTTCTGCTTATTTACAGCCATAAAATTTAGTGTCCGCATATTATGCAGTCTGTCGGCTAATTTTAGAAATATTATTCTTATGTCATTCGCCATGGCAATGAATAAACGTCTAAAATTTTCTGCCTGGCGTTCTTCTTTTGATTTAAACTGTAATTTACTCAGTTTTGTTACACCCTGTACAAGATTTAAAACATCATCGCCAAAAAGCTCTCTAATCTGCTCAGGCTTTGTTTCCGTATCCTCTAATATATCATGCAAAAATGCGGCTATAAGGGTATGTGTGTCTACTTTTAAATCAACTAATATCTTTGCGACTTCAACAGGGTGTATTATATAAGGCTCTTCTGATATCCTGTATTGACCTTCGTGTAATTTTTTCGCAAAGTGATATGCCTTTTCTATAAGAGCAATATCCTCTGCACTTCTATTTTGTTCTGTTAATTTTTGTTTAATTTCTGCAAAAAGTTCTACATCAGACATGGTATAATAATAATACAAATTTTTCTTAAGTTTTTCAAGTAAAATTAAACAAATTCATTCAGAAAGATTACCATGATTAAAGAAACAAAAGACGGATTAATTTTAAGCGTAAAAATTTCACCGAATTCAAGCAAAAACGAAATAATAAAAACAGACGGACAGCCCAAAATAAAACTCACTGCTCAACCGGTTGAAGGCAAAGCAAACAAAGCTTTAATTGAATTTTTATCTAAAGAATTAAAAATTCCAAAAACCTCATTTGAAATTATAAAAGGCTCGACCTCAAAAGAAAAAACCCTCTGTATAAAAATATTTGATAACGAAAAAATACAATTTGTAAAAAAATACCTTTACAGCTAGCAAAAATATTTTTTATGGGATTTAATTAATTATAGGAGAATTTATATGCAAATAACATCAAATTATGCGTTCAATCAGCCTAAAAAACAGTTAAATCCAAGTTTTAAAGCAAAACTAATTCCTGTTATTGAAAAAGAACTTATTTTACAGGCAAGAAATAATGACTGTTTAATGGATTTTATAGAACAGCTTAAAAATATTTCTTCCTGGGGAAGTCCTAAATCATTTATTACAAAAATAAAAGGACAAAGAGGCGAAAGACTGGTTTTAGAGAACTTTCATCTTACAAACTATAAAACCGGTGAACTCGGAGTAAATCGCAATAAAAATCTTTTAGATCAATTTTTACTTTTAAAAGAAGAAAATATTATAAATGCAGAACAAGATTTGATAGGACAGGTAAAAAGTTTCCCTCACAAAGGTAAAAGAATTTATTATGCATAGTTGCAAATTAAAATTATTATGATATTATAAACTAACATGAACAACATACTGACTTTACAATTACATCATCATCATTTACATAGCGGGCAGCTGTGTTAAATGGTGTTGTGTATAAACCAAAGCTTCCCGAAAAATTTTTGGGAAGCTATTTTTTTAAAGGAGTCAAAAAATGTTAAATATAATATCAGCAATAGGAAATAACAAAAGCATATACCCACTTTTAGTAAGAGATTGCGGGATAGAAATACCGGCAAAAGTTTTAATGACCTATAATCAAAACAAAAGTGATAAAAAAATAGCATGGCTTGGGGCACGAGAGCGGTTTATAGATGAATACTCCGTATCAGCCGTATGGCTTGGCGGAATACCTTTGATTGATAAAATAGGAAAATATTTAATAAAAAAATCAAAAGGCTTAAATGCGGATATTAACATGAAATTGTTTGGGAATGACAAATTTCAAAACATTGACAAAAACATAAAAGATTTTGCACAAAAAGCACCCGAAGCCGTCCAAGATTTGATTAAAGCAAAAAATAATCAAAAGATTTTTGAAAAAATGATGAACACAAAATTTATATCATCAATAGTAATTCCGATAGCATTAATGGGATTTGTTATTCCAAAACTAATATTTGCCTCAACAGCCAAAAAAATGGAAAAATATAAAAAAAACGAAATCAAAAATTTTGGAGTAAAATCATTTAACGAATTTAGGAAAGAGCCCTCATTTGGCAGCTCTTTAACATCAACAATAAATAATTTTACAACAGTACAAAAAATGGCCGTAACGGATGGAGGTTATGCTGTCGGCCGAATAGTTACTGCCCGCAAAAGAAATGAAGCCATTGATCTTGCCTTCAAAATGGCAGGCATGATGTACTTGAATTTTGTTGCCCCGAATCAACTCGAAAAACTTTTCAACAAAATAACTGATGTTAATTTGGATCCAAAAATGCTTGCCGATAAAAGGTTTTTAGCCTCAATTAAATATAAAAATCTAGAACTTCCTGAATCAAATTCCGCTCAAGATTTGCTGGATTTTATTGACAACAATCCGAATTCAATTTTTACAAAACTTGCCGGAAAATATAATAAAATTAAACTACTAAAAAATAATGTTCGGGATCCAAGGGCATATGTTGATGTAAAAGAGCTTGCAAAATTTAAAAATAATATTGAAAAATTTCAAAAATATGCACAAAATAACGTAATACAAGCTGCAAATAAATCAATCAAACTACGTTCTTTTACGATTTTGGCAAACATAGCCTTAAGCAGTTTTCTTTTAGCATATTGTCTTCCCAAAGCTCAATTTATATTTAGAGAATTTATAACCGGCTCAAAATTAGAACCGGGATTAATAGAATAGCAAAAAAATTTTTCAGGAGTTTTATAATATTTGTGAAAATCTTAGCATCCATACCAAAAAAAATTATCAATTTTACATCAGTAAACCTTGAAGACTTTAATGACGAATTAAAACACTTTGGTGATGATTATCTAGGAGGGCAAGCTATAAGAGAAGCTTTAAGAAGCCGCATGCTCACAAATATAATCCCGGACTATAAAAGTAATGTATACGACACAGCCACAATTGATGATGTATACATCCCCAATTTAGTAAATATAGGTAATGATTCTTACAAAGGAGCAACTATTTCAAAAAATCTTGAATATTTAGATGTTTTAAAAAATTCAGGAATAAATACCGTAATAGATTTGCAAGGTTATGACAAATTAGAAAAAGCCTGTCAAGAAAAGAACTTAGACTATTTTGTCTACAAAGTCGAGGATGATTATTGGCAGAACCCGATTTTCCATTCAGATGACGAATTAATAAAAAAGAAAACTAAAGAGCTTTCCGAATTATCCCTGACAAAAGCTGATTTTGATAAATTTTTAGAACAATACAAAGAAAAAATTCAAAACGAACGCCAGGAATTTCTGCAAGGATTTGCTAAACTAATTAAAAAAATGAACGAAGGCCATTTTTATATTAGCTGTGAATTTGGTGAATATAGAACGCCCAACATTTTAGCACTAAATACAATGTTTAATCCAAATTGGTCAGGCAAAAAAACAGTGTTAAACAACAATTATTTATCAGATTTTTTCAATAATATGTACAAAAATCTTACAGAAAAAGATAAAATTATGCTAAAAAATTGACGGATTTTTAATAATATAAAAATCCGCCAAATATTCTAAACCATAGCAAATTCTTGAGCAGGAATTCTATCCGACAAAATAGTATTTCTTATCTCAATTAAATCTTGCTGCATAAGTCTTCTAGGAGAACCATCCTGCATAGAATGATTTCTTAACAAATAAGACGGGTGGAATATAGCCATAGCCTTATATTCTTTACCGTTTATAGTAACGTTAAACCAGTTGCCTCTAATTTTAGAGATTTGGACTTTTTGATCGGGCCAAAAAGATTTTAAAGCAGTTGCCCCGCAAAATACAATAGCTTTAGGGTTCATAATATCAATTTGAGCATTCAAAAACTTTTCGCAGGCAGTTTTTTCAGCATCAGTTGGAATACGATTTTCCGGAGGTCTGCACTTAACAGTATTAATGATATACAAATCATCCTCACGTGAAATTCCGGCCTCAGCAAGGAATTCATTTAACAATTCACCGGCACGACCAACAAATGGTTTACCTTCTAAATCTTCCATTTCTCCGGGGGCTTCACCAATAAAAACTATACTTGCACTTTCGGGGTTTCCGTCTGCAAATACAACATTATGGCGTGTTTTTGATAATGCACAGGACTTACAAGCTCTGCATTTTGATTCCACAATGTTCAGACATTCTTTTTTCATATTCAACTCTCCTCTTTAATAAATATTGTTCCAACTTTATATTTTCTACAATAACGTTTCAGCTCTTTCATAATAACATTTGATAACAAAAATACGGCGATCAAATTTGGTACTGCTAAAAACAAAGTAAACGCATCTGATAAATTGATAATACTTTTAAAATTCATTGCAGAACCAACTACTATGAATAAACAATATATTACCTGAAAAACTCCAGTTGTCAATCTTGAATTACCAAATAAAAAATTCCAGCTTTTAATTCCGTAATAAGATCCGCACAGCATAGTAGATAAGACAAAACAGCTAGCCATAAAAGTTAATAAAACAGGGAAAAACGGACAAACTGTTTCAAAAGCCTTGGACGTAAGCTCAATACCAGCCAACCCGTTTGAATACTTATAGACACCGGATACAACAATAACAAAAGCAGTAGCAGAACCGACAATAACAGTATCGACAAACGGTTGCAGCATAGCAATAAATGCTTGAGCAGCGGGTTTACTAGTTTTGACAGCCGAAAAAGCAATAGGAGCAGTACCAAGTCCCGCTTCATTAGCAAACATTGCTCTTCTAAAGCCCCATAACATACATCCGAACATTCCTCCGGCAACTGCTTGAGGTTTAAAGGCCTCTTTAACTATCAACAAAATAGTTTCAGGGATATGAACAGCATTGATTAAACAGATTACAAATGCTGAAAGCACATACAAGCTGCACATTACAGGCGTAACTTTAGAGGTAAACTTTCCAATAGCTTTAATACCGCCAATAATTGTAAAATAAGTAATAACCGCAACAATTAGCCCCAAAAGCCAGCTTTGATGAGCAAAAAAACTGTTATCTCCGCCTGTAACTTCAGTAATTTGAGCTGTCATTGCATTTATTTGGAATAAATTCCAGCCGCCAATCATAGCAAAAATACAGCAAATCGCATAAATTTTAGCCAAATATGGGGCAAAAGGTTTTATCCACGGAGCTTTCAAGCCATTCAAAATATAATACATAGGGCCGCCTGCAACAGTCCCGTCTTTATTAATTTGTCTGAATTTTATTCCTAAAAGTACTTCTGCAAACTTCAATGCCATAGAAAAAAGGCCTGCAATTACCATCCAAAAAATTACTCCCGGCCCGCCTATTGACACCGCTGCGGCTGAACCTGCAACATTCCCGATACCGGCAGATGCCGATATAGTTGCTGTCAAGGCTTGAAATGATGATACCTCGCCCTTTTTCTCTTTTTTCAATATATCTGTATGCTTATATTTATTTAAAATTAAATTTAAGCCGTGCTTAAATCCCCATAAACCAATAAAACGCATTCTAAACGTAAAATACAAAGCCGCAATCATTAATAACGCAACTAAAAGTTCGATTTTAACGCCATTTATTGTTACGGAGTAAAATATTATATTTGATATTCTATCAGCTATAGGCGATAATAAGCTGTCAATAAGACTGTCTAAATTCATTCTTTAATTATACAACAAAAACATCTGATTGTTGCGTAGGATTTTTGACAGAATTTTCAGCATAATCCCTTAACGCTTTAAATACAAACGGGTGGATATTACCTTTTTTTACATCTTGATATATAACAGCAAGAGCCTTTTGCGAACTCATAGGGGCCTTGTAGACACGTTGTTCGGTTAATGCGGAATATTTATCAGCCGCTGTTAAAATTTGCAAATTTAAATCCGCAAAAAAGTCCTTAGGAACAGCCGGATACCCTGAATGGCTCGGGTTTTGGTGATGATATTTTATTAACCTTAAAGTTTTTTCATCCAATCCTGAATTTTTTAAAATTTCATATCCTAACTCGCTGTGTCTATGCATTATTTCTTTTTCTGAATTATCTAATGCTGCATTTTTATTTAAAATATCCGAAGGAATTAGCACTTTACCGATATCATGCAGATATGCAGCGTCTTTCACGGCTTTTACATCAACGTAAATTCTTAAACCTTTAGGCAAATTTGTAATTATTCCGCCTGCAACATTTTGAGTATCTTTTGCATGGGTTTGATTAAGCTCTTCGAGCTCTTTTAAATTCAGTTTTACCGGAGCATTCATTTCTTTTAATATAGTCTTAATATTCGGATTTAATTCAATAGCATTTTTAATATAATTTTCATTAGCAAAGCGGCTGACAGATGTACTTTCAAATCTGTCCGTATTTGACGTTCCCGTAAATCCAAAACGGGATACCGGCATATTCACACTTATACCGCCCACACCAAGCGGATTGCTAAAATTTATTCCCATTTCCCACACTTTTCTACTTCTTATATAAAGTATTTTTAGTGTGGCTTATTGCTTTACAGTTTTGAATTGTGAACAAATTTTTACAATAGCAGGATTACAAAACCAGCAAGTATCATAGCCGGGCCGAACGGAAGATATGTTCTGTTTTCGGGATTTTTTATTCCGATTAAAATTTCCCTGCATGTAAATATACCTATTACAGCCAAAACAATGGCACTTGCTGCATAAGCAATTTTATTAGAAAGCCATCCTAATTGTTGAGCCATTATAAAGGCTATTGTATAAACTATAAATGCTGTCAAAGAAATTACTGTCATCCAATTTCTGTTTATAATTTCTTTTCTGATAAATACAGGAAGTGTTATAATTGCCTGAATAATTAAGCTTAAAACTAAAGCTAACAAAAGTGATTTCCAGCCAAAAACAGCTCCCAATCCTGCTGCAATTAAGGAATCACCTTCTCCGAATGCTCTTGTTCCAGCAAATAAATACCCCAGTCTGGCAACAACTTCCAAAATTACAAATCCTAAAATTAAGCCTAATAATGAATTTGTTACTGAATTTCCGATTAACCATTCTGTTGAAAAATTCCATCCGCCCAATAACTTGTAGCTCAAATATACATTTAACGCTGTTACCACAACGGCATAAACAATACCCACAGCAATTAAAGCATATGTATGGACATCAAATACAACTTTTTCTTTCCAATCAGTTGCGGCTATCACAATAAACAAACTACCTATAATCCAGGCAAAAAGTGTATCCCAGGTAGTTCCATACTTTAATATTGCCAGGACAAACATCAAACCTGTTAAAAATTCAACTACAGGATATTGAACACTAATCTTTTCACCGCAAAAACCGCACTTACCCCTTAAAATAACATACGACAATATTGGAATATTATGCCACCAATAAAGTTTATGTTCACATTTCGGGCACTTAGACGGCGGCGAAATTATTGATTCATTACATAACGCTCTTAATACTACAACATTCAAAAAACTTCCTATACAAATTCCGATTATAAATACAAACAACAGTATTGCTATCAGCATATTTTACTCCTTTTCTTCACTGGTTTTAATTAATTCATACATCTTATTTAAAGCTTTTTTCAATCTCCTTGACACTTGCATTTGTGAAATATTAAGTCTTTCAGCTATTTCACGCTGGTTTAAATCTTCATAGTAGCTCAATTCTATAATCTGTCTTAATTCAGGCGTAAGTTTTTTAATTACGGACGCAAGCATTAACTTATTTTCATAAGCTCTCATAAATTCCTTATAATCACCCGCAGGAATCTTATCCAAAAGAGAAAAATCTTCATCTTCGCCTTTAAAATACTGATCAAGAGAAAGTGTATTTTTATATTTATCAATATTCATAACTTCCTCAACTTTTTCGGGAGCAATACCCAGCACACCTGAAATATCCTGTGCCGTAGGTGATTCAATACCCTGCTCATTAAATTTTTTAATTGCAGATGAAATTTTAAACACAAGTTCCTGCAATTCTCTCGGGGCCTTTATTATAGTAGCCTTATCACGCAGATAGTGTTTTATTTCACCCTTTATAAAATATGTAGCATAAGTTCTAAAACGGGTATTCATATTAGTTTTGTAAGCTTCGATAGATTTGATTAAGCCGAGAGATCCGACCTGAATTAAATCCTCATTGTTAACGCCTGATTGCATTGCAATAGTATTAGCAATTTTTTTTACTAAAGTCATTGCCTCCTCAACAATTTTAAGCACAAGCATACGCTTCTTTTTATCATCTTTGCAATCTTTGTAGGATGCTATTAAACTGTCCAATTTTTCGTAAGTCGTATTCATTGATTACTCTCTCATGTCATAATTATAGCATATTTTTATTTAATATCTAAATTTTAATTTTACGTAATAATTGTCGGCATGATAATTTTTTATGATACAATTTTTTTATAGGAGCAAAATAATGATAACAATAAAAGATGTTGAACACGTAGCAAAACTGGCACGTTTGGAATTAACAGAAGAAGAAAAAGAACTTTATACAAAGCAGCTTGGCGATGTATTAAAATATGTTGATCAGATGAATGAAGTAGATACAACAAACGTAAAACCGATGTCACACGCTGTAGATTTTGTAAACGTAATGCGTGAGGACAAAGTTGTATATGAACAGACTAAAGAAGAATTAATGGCAAATGCACCCGATGAAGAAAACGGATTTTTTAAAGTGCCAAAAATAAATTAGGGGAAAAGATGACAAAATACATATTTATAACTGGAGGGGTAGTAAGCTCTTTAGGCAAAGGCATAATAGCTGCATCATTAGGGAAATTACTTAGAGCAAGAGGTTTTTCCGTAATAAACCAAAAATTTGATCCATACATAAATGTTGATCCGGGTACAATGAGTCCTTTTCAGCATGGAGAGGTATTTGTTACTGATGACGGAGCTGAAACGGATTTGGATTTAGGGCATTACGAACGTTTTACCGACACCAATTTAGGAAAATTTAATAACGTAACATCAGGCAGTGTATATCAAAGGGTTATAGAAAAAGAGCGTAAAGGCGACTATTTAGGAGCGACAGTTCAAGTAATTCCGCACATAACAAACGAAATTAAATCCAGGATAGCCGGAGCTACAAAACAATTCAATCCTGATTTTCAGCTTATAGAAATAGGCGGAACAATAGGTGATATTGAAAGTTTACCGTTCATAGAAGCAATAAGACAATTTAAATCTGAAGCCGGAATAGGTAATGCTATTTCAATACATTGTACTCTTTTGCCGTACTTACCGACATCGGGTGAATTAAAGACAAAGCCTTCACAACATAGTGTAAGTGTTTTAAGAAGCTACGGCATACAGCCTGAAATTTTAGTTTGCCGCACAACACGTGCCATTCCAAAAACAGAAAAAGAAAAACTGGCACTATTCTGTTCAGTACCAAAAGATGCCGTTATAGAATGTCGTGATATGAAAAGTATTTATGAAGTTCCACTAGCACTTGAAGAACAGAACATGGCTGATGTAATCTTAAAAATGCTGCAAGTACCTCTGAAAAAGCCTGAATTAAAAGGCTGGGAAAGACTTGTTGAACGGATTAAAAACCCTAAAAAGACGATAAAAGTAGCAATAGCCGGTAAATATACAAAACTTTCGGACGCATATATTTCGGTAGTAGAGGCCTTAAAGCATGCCGGATATTCAAATGAAGCGGCTGTTGAGATAAAATGGATAAATTCAGAAGAATGTATAGATGAAAAACGTTGCAAAGAACTATTGAGTGACGTACAAGCCCTTGTAGTTCCGGGCGGATTTGGAGTTAGAGGTATTGAGGGCAAGCTTAATGCTATCAAATATGCACGTGAGCATAATTTACCGTTTTTAGGATTATGCTTAGGAATGCAGTGTGCAGTAATAGAGTATGCCCGAAATGTTGCCGGTTTAAAGGGAGCAAATTCGGCTGAATTTGATGAAAATGCACAATATCCGGTTATTGACTTAATGCTCGAACAAAAGAACGTAAAAGGTTATGGCGGAACAATGCGGCTCGGGGCTTATGATTGCATATTAAAAAAAGGTTCTGTTGCACAAAAAGCTTACGGAAAAGAAAAAATTTCAGAACGCCACCGACACAGATACGAAGTTAATAATGAATATATTAAGCAAATATCTGATGCAGGGCTTGTATTTTCAGGTATGTCACCTGATGGCATGCTTGCCGAAGTAGTTGAACTTCCAAAACTTGACTGGTTTGTTGCTTCACAATTCCATCCTGAATTTAAATCAAGACCTGATAGACCTCACCCGTTATTCAAGGGTTTGATTGATGCAGCAGTAAAGAGAATTTAGTTGGAGAATTAATTTTGAAGAGATTTAATACCGTACAATTTTTAAATTTTGCGTTAGGCTTTTTTGGGCTTCAATTTGCCTGGCAGATGAGGATTATTTTATCGGGTCCTGTGACTGAAAGCTTAGGAGCATCGCCTTTTTTATACGGATTAATATGGCTGGCAGGGCCATTTACCGGTATGGTGGTACAACCTTTAGTCGGAGCATTAAGTGATAATACTGTTTCTCCATTTGGCAGAAGACGGCCTTATCTTTTAGGCGGGGCTATTATCGCAAGTATCGCTCTCTGGATTTTTCCTAATTCACAAAATGTTGCCATTTACTTAGAAAGCCTTACAGGTATTGAATTTCCGATATGGGCAGGTTTATTTGTCGCTGCAATCATGATATGGATTATAGATGCATGTATTAATGTTGCACAGGGGCCTTATAGAGCATTAATCCCTGATGTCGTTCCTGGCGAACAACATTCTGTTGCTAATTCATATATAAGTCTTGCTATTGGTTTAGGTTCTGTTGTTGCTGCGGGTACTGCACCGTTTTTAAACTGGGCGTTTCATTATCAAATGTCTATTACGGCCCAATTTATTATGGCTGCACTGGCATTTACTTTAGGCATGTTATGGACTTGTTTTTGGATTAAGGAACCTAATTTAAAAATTGAAAAAAACACGGCAGATAAACAAAATTTTTGGACTGCTCTCAAAGAATTTTTTGCATTATCTCCTGAAGTTTCAAAAATATGTATTATGCAATTTTTTACCTGGATAGGAACAATGTGTATGCTGATATTTTTTACCCAGTATTCAGTACACACTTTATTTCAAGTGCCTGATTTAACAACCGCCGCAGAAAGCGTAAAGGTTTTATATGAAGACACTGTTGTTCAGGGGACAAACTTTTCATCAGTATGTTTTGCTATATTCAACTTAATTTGTTTTTTGGTAGCCATACCAATCGGAATTTTAGCAGGTAAATACGGGAATAAAAAAGTACATATCATTTCACTTATAACAATGATTTTGGCATATTTAGGCATGGCATTTGCAAAAAGTATTAATTCAGTAATGTTTTTAATGGGATTGGCCGGTATAGGCTGGGCAAGTATTTGTGCATTGCCTTTTGCAATGCTGTCACGATATATTAAAAAAGGGACGGAAGGTTCTGTTATGGGAATATTCAATATTTTTATAGCAGGTCCGCAGGTATTCGTATGTACTCTTGTTGCCTGGTTTATTTCAAAATGTATTTTTACTGCAGGTGAAAACTTAGTCAACTATCACTGGGAATATGCCTTTATAGTCGGAGCTGTATGTTTGTCTATTGCGGCTTTAATCACTTATTCAGTAAAAGAATAAACTAATCAACTGAGAAAATTTCTTTCAAATCGTCCATAGTAAGTGATTTAGTAATATTTCTGTCAACAGAGATTACACTGTCTACAAGATTACGTTTGATAGTTTTAAGCTTTTGAATTTTTTCTTCAACAGTATTTTTGGTAATAAGCCTGTATACAAAGACTTTTTTAGTTTGACCAATACGATAAGCTCTGTCAGTAGCCTGATCTTCGACAGCAGGGTTCCACCAAGGGTCATAATGAATTACGTAATCAGCTCCGGTCAAGTTCAAACCTGTTCCGCCGGCTTTCAAACTTATCAAGAATATAGGAATTGACGGTGTTGAATTAAATCTTTCAACAGCAGCCTGACGATCTTTTGTTTTTCCTGTCAAATATTCATAGTCAATGCCTTCACGTTCAAGCCAGGCTTTTACGATATCAAGCATGTCAACAAATTGGCTGAATAACAGTACTCTATGACCTTCTGAGATAATTTCTTCAAGCATAGATTTAAGTTTTTCAAACTTGCCTGATGATATAATGTTTTTAACGTTTTCTTTATCATAAAGCCTTGGGTGACAGCATATTTGACGTAATCTGAGCAATGCTGAGAAAATAGAAAGCCTGCTTTTTTCCAAACCATTTTGTTCGATACTTTTGAATAATTCTTCTTTTGTACTGTCCAAAACTTGAAGATAAAAATCTCTTTGCTCATCTGTAAGCTCACAGTAAGCAATGTTTTCTACTTTATCCGGCAAGTCTTTAGCAACATCACGTTTCATACGACGTAAAATAAACGGATAAATCTGTAATTTTAAACGTTTTTCAACCGTTTTATCCTGTCTTTCCATAATCGGGTTCACATATCTGTAATTAAAATCTGCCATGCTGAACAAAAATCCCGGCATCAAAAAGTCAAATACAGACCATAATTCTTCAAGCTTATTTTCAATCGGAGTACCTGAAAGTGCCAATTTATGCTGCGATTGAAGTTTCTTAACCGCTTGAGCCGTTTGCGACATAGCATTTTTAATATTTTGTGATTCATCCAAAATTATGTATCTAAAGTTGATATTTTTTAATTTTTCAACATCACGTCTTACAAGAGCATAACTTGTAATAACTACATCATAATTTGGAATTTCTTTAAACATCTGTTTTCGTTCTACACCTGCAAGTTTCAAACAGCTCAATGTAGGAGCGAATTTTTGGATTTCAGCTTCCCAGTTAAACACAACAGTTGTAGGACAAATAACGAGCGTTGGCATAAGGCCGTCTTCTTCTTTGGCTTTTTGCACTGCCGTCAATGCCTGTAATGTCTTACCAAGCCCCATATCATCCGCTAAAATTCCGTTTAATCCGTATTTATACATAAACCATAACCAACCAAAACCTTTTGTTTGGTATTCACGAAATTCTGCGTGTATGCCTTCGGGAAGTTTTAAATCTTCTGAGGTTGAGAATGTTGACATCTGCTGCCAGAATCTCTCAAAATCTTCGCTTAATATAAGCTCAACTCCGAGGTTTTTAAGTTCATTAATCAATCCTGCACGGTATGTTTTTACAGTAAATCTGTTATCAGGCGTTCTATATACATCAAAAGAATTGAACGCTCTCATCATTGCGTAAATATTTTGAGCAGGATATTCAACAAAACCTAAGCTCCTTATTCTTGCATATTTTTCGCCGCTTTGAATTGTTTCATAAATATCGTCAAAATTTATTATTTCTTCGCCGACTTTGCCCAAAATGTGCACCTCAAAACTGTCTTGAACTTCTTCGCTAAATTTAATTTCTGCACAAAGTTTGAACGGATCATCAAGAATTTTGAAAAAGTTCATATCATCTTTTTCAATAAATTTCCAGCCCTCACCGGCCTGCTTGATATAATAATTGTAAAAATCTATTGCATTTTCTTTTTCTAATGCCAAATTATTAGTCTGCATAGGCACAAATTTACAGGCCAAAAGCATATTGTACGCTTCTATTTCGTGTTTATAGTTACGTTTAACCCAGTAAATCAAATCCTCATCAGGTTTTTTAATAGTAATATAAGGAGATTTTTCGCCGGCAGATTTTGAAAATGGTACTCTTACCCCGTCATATTCAAACTCTAACGCTGCTTTTAGCGACTGATCATAATCAATTCCCATGGTTACAATATTTAACGGAGGACGTTCTTCAAGCATTAATTTTGAAATATTTTCCGCTATTCTAACATCCATAATCTCACGGAGTTTTGGCAGTTCTTCATAAATAAACTTGCCGCCTTCCGCATCTTTTAAATCAGTAAATGTTGATTTTAAAAGATTTTGAGGAATAGACTGCATTGCAATATTTGTAGGGAAAATGATATTTTTGTACCTGCCCCATTTCAAATGTCTTGAAAAGTAGCGGACTTCCTCAAACGGATAAACGTCGTCTTTATCCGGTCTTTGCCATTCCAAGGACAGCATAATAGTACCGGCTTGAGAGCTGTTTACATATAAAACAAGCTGCCATTCTTTGTCGGTAAACTTTAATCTTTGTTTTGTTTTTTCATCTAAAACTTCATCCGCAAAAGACAAAAGCGTAAACATAGGTCCGAATTTTGTAATCGGAATATCATACCATCCTGCCTTTTTGTCTTGTCTGGAAATTTTTAAAAGTTCTTTTAAAATATTAATTTCGACTTTTTGAGTATTATTAAGTTCAAAATTTTTATCTTGTTTTTGTGCTTCGATAAGATTTCTTAAAATAGGTTCGATTTGCCGGACAACCTTGCCGGTTTCACGTGACATAACAAGTATAGAAAAGAAGTTGGCTTTTCTTTTAGGGTTAAAATGGAAAATATAATTACCTTTAGGCGGCTCAGTCAAAGCAGTATTTTCATCAGGGAAATCAGTTTCAATACCGAATTTAGTTTCAAGCCAGTCCTCATAAGCATGTTCATCAATTGCCTTCAATGCCACGGCAACAGCATGCTTACACCATTCTTCTTTTAGCGGGCAATTACAGCGGGCAGTTACACCATTTTTCTTAAAAATCAAATCAGTATTGTAATGGTCTTGAAAATTCCCCTTGACTTTTCCCATGTAAAAATTTTTCTCAGGGTATGTATCAAATACCATGTCTTTTAAATGATATTCATAGCCACGTCGCCAACTACCGGCACTTGCACGCTCTTTTATATACTTATAATTGAATTCCATATCGGGAGTTTAATCTTCCTGTTTAGCGGATATAGTTTATACTATAAACCCTTAATAATTTATATTATACACAAAGATTTTTATTATGCAAGCATATAATTTAAAAGAAACGCATGAAAAGCGAAAGCGAATAAAATGCCGAACAAAGCTCCTGCAACGACCTCAAGCGGAGTATGTCCGAGGAGTTCTTTAAGTTTTCCGCCAACAGCCTGCAAATCATGCTTATAAAAATCGTCCATCATACGGTTAAGACAGGCTGCTGTTTTGCCTGCCGCACGTCTAAGTCCGGCAGCATCATACATAACAATAAGTGCATAGCCCAATGCTACTGCAAAAATTAAAGAGCTGAATCCTGCAATTATTCCTACTGAAGCACTCAAGCCCATAACTCCTGCAGAATGAGAACTCGGCATACCGCCGGTTGTCGTGAAAATTTTAAAATTAATTTTTTTATTTTTTATTGTAAACAAGCAAAATTTTATTACCTGTGCCAAAAAAGCTGCAATAATTCCGCTCAATAATGCCTCATAACCGGTGTTAATAATATTCATTAGATTCCTACTCTCTTTTTTATACCGTCAATAATTTCTTTAAAAATGCGTGACTCTTGAATTTTATCATAACATTCATCAAGAAGGCAAGCCAGTTTACATTTTGCATTATCCAATCCGTAAAGGCTTACGTATGTCAGCTTTTCAGCAGTTTTATCTTTACCGATAGTTTTACCCATTTCTTCAAATGTTGAAATTTCATCAAGAATATCATCAGCGATTTGGAAAGCAAACCCGAGAGTCTGAGCAAATTGAGTTACATCTTCCAAATCATCTTCTCCTGCAATTATAGCCCCTGTTCTCATTGAAAGTTTAAACAAATCGGCTGTTTTATGAGTATGAATATATTCTAAAACAGATTTTTTATCACCTGAAACATTTCCTTTTTCACTTTCAATATCAATCACCTGTCCTGCTATAACTCCATAAGCTCCGGCATATGTAAAATATTCGTTCAAAACTCTTAAAACAGTTTGAGGAGAAAGATTTTGAGAAAATTTAGCAATAACCTGCGGGGCAAAAGTTAAAAGTGCATCACCAGCTAAAACCGCAACAGCCTCGCCAAAAACTTTATGATTTGAAAGTTTCCCGCGTCTGTAATCATCATTATCCATACAAGGTAAATCGTCATGAATTAATGTTTGAGCATGCAGCATCTCTATAGCACAAGCAGTCGGCATTGCATCCTCTATATTACCGCCTTTCATACGGCATGTTTCCAAACACATAACAGGTCTTAACCTTTTACCGGGCAAAAGAACAGTATATCTCATTGATTTAAATAAATCTTCAGGATACACAATTTCCATATACTTTTCCAGGTTTTCATTGACCAAATTAATCATGTTATTCATCGTTTTCTATTTCCTTATATACAAATTGTTTCAAATTATTTCTTGCACTTTGTCTTTTTTTATCACTAATTTTTGCAATATGTTTGTTATGTACTATTTTTTTAGATGTTTCCTGCTTTTTACCCTCATATTTAATTTTTTCTTTATAAACTTTTGCTTCCTTAACAAAGTCCAAATAACTTTCATATCTTGATGAATCTATTTTATCAAGATTTTTTAAAACATTACAGCCGTCTTCGTTAATATGCAGGCAGTCACTGTATTTACATTTTTCGCTATAGCAGGCTATATCATCAAAAAGCAAATCCACATCTTTTGGCATCAAAAAATCAAATTTTACATTACTAAACCCGGGCGTATCAACTATTTTAGAATTTTCATTAATTTTGACAATTTCGCAATGGCGTGTTGTATGAGTTCCACGCCGGAGTTTATCACTTACGTGCTTTGTCCGCAAGTTTAAATTTGGATTTAAAGCATTAATCAAACTGGTTTTTCCGGCTCCTGACGTACCGCACAGTACACTCATTTTATTAGTTAAAAGTTTAGCAAATTCATTAAGTCCCTGATGTTCTTTTGCCGATGTAAAAACTATTTTATATCCCAATGGTTTATATATACGCATAATCTCGTCTTCCAATGCCTTATCCCTGCATAAATCATCCTTATTGAAACATAAAACAGCATCTATTTTATAATATTTAGCCAATGCCAAATATCGATTCAGCTGCTTAAAATCCAAATCCGGCTCTTTTAAAGCAGATACAACTATTACCTGATCTAAATTTGCGGCACTCGGACGGGTAATAAAATTTTTTCGCGGATAAATTTGAGTAATATACCCGCTGTCAAATTCAACATAATCTCCGGTTAATATTTTTTGCTTCTGCTTTTTTAATACTTCACGTATTTTGCATTCGCAAAACTTTATGCCGTCATCAACGTAATAAAAATCTGAATGTATCTTATAAATCTGCCCTTTAGCCATTTCAAATTAATTTTATCATAAAAACTTACAGACAAATATATCATTTTGTTAAGTCACTTTGAAATTTTATATTTTTATGTTATCATCAAGAAAGATAATTTAGTAAAAGGGGAAAAAACGATGATTTCAGTAAACGACTTAAAAACAGGCTTGACACTTGAGCTGGACAACGGTCTATGGTCAGTGGTTGAGTTCTTGCACGTTAAGCCGGGTAAAGGTGCAGCTTTTGTTAGATCAAAACTTAAAAACGTTGAAACAGGACAGGTTGTTGAAAAAACTTTCAGAGCCGGTGAAAAAGTTGCAAAAGCTATGCTTGACAGACGTGAAATGCAATATTTATATAAAGAAGGCAAAGAATTCGTTATGATGGATATGGAATCATACGAACAATTACAATTAAATGAATCTCAAGTAGGCGACGGCGTTAAATACTTGAAAGAAAATATGATAGTACAAGTATTAATGCACGGTTCTAGAATTATAGGCGTTGATATTCCGGCACACGTTGAGCTGGAAGTTGTTGACACTCCGCCTTCTGAAAAAGGAAATACCGCTCAAGGCGGTACTAAACCTGCTACACTTGAAACAGGTGCAGTTGTTAACGTTCCGTTCTTTATCTCTAACGGCGACAAAATCCGTGTTGATACTAGAACAAATGAATATTTAGACAGATGCTAAAAAGAAAGGCTCAAATATGAAATTTGATACAGAATATATAGAAAAATTAGCAGAGATTATTGAGGCAAAAGGTTTAACAGAAATTTCTCTGGAAGACGGTAATCAAGCAATAACAGTCAGAAGAGAATTGTTAGCCGGTCCGGTAGCAGCACTTCCGGCAGCTCCTGTTGTACAACAGCCTGCAGCTCAACCTGCCGCAAAACAAGAAGAAGTTAAAAAAGGTCAGCCCGTAACATCTCCGATGGTTGGTACTTTTTATAAAGCACCTTCACCTGATGCAAAACCGTTTGTTGAAGTAGGTCAAACTGTTTCTAAAGGCGATGTTGTCTGCATTGTTGAAGCTATGAAATTAATGAATGAAATAGAATCCGAAGTTTCCGGCAAAGTTATTGAAATTTGCGTAGAAGACGGTCAGCCGGTGGAATTTGGACAAGTTTTAATGTATATAGAATAGTAATAAGTGAGATATAAATCTCACTTATTTGTTAAGGAAAAGGATATGTTTAGAAAAGTATTAATAGCAAACCGTGGCGAAATTGCGGTGAGAATTATAAGAGCCTGCAGAGAAATAGGTATTCCGACAGTTGCAATATATTCCCAGGCTGATGCAAATTCTTTACACGTAAGACTGGCTACAGAAGCATATTGCATAGGACCAGCAGCCAGTGCTCAAAGTTATTTGAGTATTCCCGCAATAATTTCGGCGGCTCTAGTATCAGGTGCTGATGCTATTCACCCGGGATACGGATTTATGTCTGAAAGAGCTGATTTTGCTGAAATTTGTGCAAAACATAATATAAAATTTATTGGTCCTACACCTGAAGCTATGCACAAAATGGGTGACAAAGCCACTGCACGCAAAACAATGATTGAAAATAATGTTCCGGTAACTCCAGGAACAGGTATTTTAAAAACTGCTGAAGAAGTAAAAGCATTTGCAAAACAAGCAGGCTATCCAATTATTCTAAAAGCAACAGCAGGCGGCGGCGGTAAAGGCATGAGAATTGTAAGAAATGATGACGAAGTCGAAACTAACATGAACTTATGTCAATCAGAGGCTCAAAATTTCTTTGGCAACCCTGATGTTTATGCTGAAAAATATCTTGAAAATCCTCGCCACATTGAAGTACAAATCCTTGCAGATCAATACGGAAACGTGGTTCATTTAGGGGAACGTGACTGTTCAATTCAGCGTCGTCACCAAAAATTAATAGAAGAAGCTCCTTCTCCGGCTATTAACGAAGAAACAAGACGTGAAATGGGAGCTGCTGCTGTTCGGGCCGCTAAAGCTATTAATTATGAAGGTGCAGGAACTTGTGAATTTTTACTTGACCATGACGGTAAATGGTATTTTATGGAAATGAATACTCGTATCCAAGTTGAACATTGCGTAACTGAAATGATTTCAAATGTTGATTTGGTACGTGAACAAATTATGGTTGCGGCAGGTGAAAAACTTGATTTTACTCAAGACGAAATTGTTTTGAGAGGCCATGCTATAGAATGCCGAATTAATGCAGAAAATCCTGAAAAAGATTTTATGCCAAATCCCGGACAAATTACAGGTTATGTAACACCGGGTGGTTTCGGTGTTAGAGTTGATTCACATGTTTATCAGGATTATTCAATCCCGCCTTACTACGATTCTATGATAGGGAAGTTAATCTGCTGGGGAAGAACTCGTAATGAAGCCCGTAGAAGAATGTATAGAGCCTTAAAAGAATATGTAGTTACCGGTATTGAAACAACTATTCCGTTCCATCAGGATATTGTTGAAGACGAAGTGTTCATCAGCGGAAACTTTAACACCGGATTTATTGAAGATTATTACAAAAGAAAAGGGAAAAAATAAAAATTTTCCCCAAAAAAATTAATAAAAAAAAAGAGCGGCCCATATAGAGTCGCTCTTTTTGTGAAACTATTTTTTGTTAACAGCTTCTTTGAATTTTTTACCTGCTGAAAATGCCGGAACAGTTTTTGCAGCAATTTTAAGCTCTTTACCAGTTTGAGGATTTCTGCCAATTCTAGCAGCTCTTTTACGTGGTTCAAATGTTCCAAAACCAACTAATGTTACTTTTTTACCTTTAGATACTGTTTTTTGGATTGTATCAACCCAAGCACTTAAAACTTCTGAAGCTTCTTTTTGTGTAACGTTAGCTTTTTTTGCAATTTCTTGTACTAATTCTTCTTTGTTCATAAATAAAACTCCTTTACTTTGTGTACATGCTAATTATACTGGAAGTATTTCATTATGCAACTACTTTACAATAGTATACAAAAAGTAATAAATACAAAAAATTCAAGTTATTTTCTAAAGTTTTTGATACAATATTAATTATGAAGGAAAGAGTACTATTATTTGTAATAGTTTTTGGGCTGGGAGTATTTATTTACATATTCCAAAGTTATTTTAACACTGTATGGGGGCTTGCGTTCTTAATTACAGCAATGGCTTTGTATGCGTTGTTTACAAATCTAGCATATAAAATTAAGAACCGTAAGCTGCAAAAATATCCTCAAATAATTAATGAAAACTATAGACCTTTTGTATCAATAATGATACCGGCACACAATGAAGAAAGCGTTATTACCCAAACAGTTGAAAACATTTTACAACTGGATTATGAGCCGTTTGAAGTAATCGTAATAGACGACAGAAGTACGGATAATACAGCCTCTGTTATAAAAGATTTAGAAAAGAAATACGATAAAATCATAGCATTTATCAGACCAAAAGACGCTTTTCCCGGAAAATCCGCAGTATTAAACGATGCGTTAAAATATGCAAAGGGCGAAGCAATTTTGGTATTTGATGCCGATGCCAGAGTTGAAAAAGATTTTCTAAAAAAATTAATCCCTAACCTGGAACCAAAAGATGTCGGAGCTGTTCAGGCAAGAAAAGTTATCCGCAACAAAGATGTAAATATTTTAACTAGATGTCAAAATAATGAAATGACAATGGACACACATTTCCAGGTAGGTCGAGATTCCGTCAAAGGAGCTGTCGAATTGAGAGGTAACGGCGAACTTATTAAAAGAACCGCTCTTGAAGACATTGGAGGATGGAATAATTATACAATTACTGATGATTTGGACATGTCTACACGTTTGCATATTAAAGGCTGGGACGTTAGGTTTTGTAAAGATGCAATAGTCTATGAAGAAGGAATTATGTATCTTTGGCCTTTATACAGACAGAGAAGACGCTGGCTTGAAGGTACAATAAGACGTTATTTGGAATATGCCGGTGATATTTTAACATCAAAAGACATGCCTTTAAGAGTAAGTTTAGATTTAATTGCTTATATATCGGAATTTATCATGCCGGCATGGCTTTTAATGGAAATTTTAATAAGAGGGTTTAAAGTACTTGCAAAAGACGCCTCTCCGCACATGCTATACTCATCTATCATAATAAGCTGTATTATAGGAATAGGATTTTTTGTAGCTGCAAGATACAGTTTAAGACGATATGACAATTTATCAAGACTGGATGCTTTTAACCAGGCATTTGAAACATCTATTTACCTCTTAATAATATGGTTTCCGCTGGTTTTATTTATAGGATTTAAAATTTTATTCATGAAAAAAGACATGAATTGGGGGAAAACCGCTCACGGACTTGTTCAACACGAACATGCCATTCAAAGAGCTAAACAAAAGATTAAAAACGCTAAGGAAGAATTAAAACGGTTATTATTAACGAAATAGGAGAAATATAAATGATAAACACAGTTGCAAATGTAAAAAGCAAAATAAGATCAGTAAAAGATTTTCCGAAAAAAGGCATAATATTTAGGGATATAACAACTGCATTAAAAGATCCCGAAACATTAAAAGAAATGATAGACTATCTTTGTGATCAATTTAAAGATGAAAAAATAGATTACATAGCCGGTATAGAAAGTCGTGGATTTATATTCGGAATGCCTATGGCATATAAACTTAATGCAGGGTTTGTACCTATCAGAAAACCAAATAAACTTCCTGCTGAAACAATAAGTCAAGAATACCAGCTCGAATACGGTACTGATAAAATTGAAGTACATACAGATGCAATAGAAAAAGGAGCTAATGTTTTAATTGTTGATGATTTATTAGCTACAGGCGGAACAGCAGAAGCTGCCTGCAAACTTATCAACAAAACCGGCGGAAACCTCATCGGTATTGCTTTTTTGATTGAATTAGAAGATTTAAAAGGCAGAGAAAAATTCGATAAAGATTTAAAAGTCATCTCTATGCTCAAATATTAATGGCTTAGCCTAATAAATTTATCAGCATTTTACTTAATTTTACATTATGCACACGGATAAAATCTACTTTTTTATCCACTGCTAAAGTGTTTAATGCGGTTGTAAAAATATCTTTAGTCAAATTATCTTCGTCTTTCATATTCAACAGGCTTTTACGAGAAATGCCAAGCATTACGGGGCATTCCAAGCCGTACAATTCTTCTATTCTTGCTATTATTTCAAAATTATTTTCACGACTTTTACCAAAACCTATTCCCGGGTCTATTATGATATTTTCACGTTTTATACCTTTTGAAATCGCAAAATCAATTTTATTTTTCAAGCCCAAATAAATTTCATCCATAAGATTTTCATAAACCGGCTTGTCCTGCATATTTTCAGGTGTACCTTTTGAATGTTGGATAATAACTTTTGCATTATATTTTGCAATAACATCAGCCATAAGACTATCATAATCAACCCCCGAAACGTCATTTATTATTGATACTCCAAGTTTTAAACATTCTTCCGCTACCAATGAACTTCTTGTATCAATACTTATTGGAGTTTTAATATTATTTTTATTCACATACTCCAAAATCGGCAATAATTTTTCTAATTGCTTTTCAGCTGTAACAGGCGTAGAATAAGGTTTTGTTGATTCTGCTCCTATATCAATAATATCTGCCCCGTCTTGTATCATCATTGCTAAATGTTCTATTGCTCTGTCAAATTCATAAAACTCTCCGCCATCCGAAAATGAATTTGTTGTAAGATTCAAAATACCTACAACTTGAGTTTTATTGTTTTTAACAATTTTACAGAACCCGCTAAGTTTTTCTCCTAAAATCTTAAGTCCAAACGGCTGTAAAGATAACTTTTTAGATATTTTCTCCAACTGAGAAATACTCCCGCCCAATATACAATCAGACTTATCCGCTTTTCCGGTAATAGTTTCTCTGTGTGTTGCACAATCCGCACCTGTTGAAATTGCTGTCTGCTTCAATATATTTGCCTGTGCAGGAGTCAAATTATAAATTTTTATGTTTTTATATACCAACTTATCACAAGCTTTATGTATATATGAGCTGTCAAACCCTATGTCTGAAAGCTCTTTTTCCAAATTATCTGATATAATTTCCTTTAAAATAAAATCGTGCATAACCGAAGTTTAGCACGATTTTATAAATTTAACAATACAATTTTAATCTTCAGCCAGTTTGCCAAATGTTTTACCCATTTCACCTATACCGGAAATGAATACAAATAAAGCACCCAAACCGCCAATAGCTCCTGAAACTTTTGCAAACGCTTTGCTCTCAAATACCGGTTTTAATCTCTTTCCTAATCTTGATTTTTGAGCAAATTCTATTATAGCATTTTTATATTTTTTTGCATTTACTGCAATACGTCCCCAAAGAGATTTTACTTTGACTCCTGCATTTGCAGCTTCTTTAATCTCCTGAACAGTTTTATTTGATAAATTTACAATATCACGGGTATTTCCTAATTTAAAGCGTTTAAATGCGTTAACACTGTATTTTGCACCACCAACAGTTGCACCTGTTGCAACACCTACTTCAGATGCTGATACTCGTTTGTCATCATTATTACCTTTAAATGAAATTGTTGGATTAACTGTTAAACTCATTTTTTATTCCTTTTTTGACGTTACACCTTCTAAAGCTGTAATACCGCCTGTTACACCGCCGCTTACGCCAAAAAGATTAACTACACCTTTTTCGACATTTTCTTTTGTTATATTTGAAAGCTTGTTATAAACTTTTGTTTCTTTAAAATTATTTTTTAATTTATCACAACCATTCATAAATTTATTACTCAACTTATGTTTATGGCCGAAGTTACTTAAATTTGTTACAAGCTGGTTTACTTTTTTGCCGACAAATTCTTTAGCTTTTAATAATGGTTTTAAAATAGGTTTTTGTGCGAATTTACTTAAAGCATTGTAACCTTTTTTCAATAACTTGGTAACACCCTGTGCACCAAATTTCATACTGACAAATCCTAATGCAGCTCCTATACCTATCGATACAACTTTACCAAATGCACGAACCGGTTTTGGAACATTTACATTATCTATTACGGCATTTAATTCATCCAACTGACCTTCAAGTCGTGATTTATCTTCTTTAAACTGTTCTTTTGAATAAATATCATCTATACTCACATTTTGTGGAATATTTTCGAATGAAATATCTTCAATAATTCTACTGTATCGTCTGCCGAATGCAGGATTTGAATTTACAGATTGTATTGATAACATATTTTCTCCTGTTCTATAAATTTAATATTCCTAAAGCTTATTTTTTGCTATCCAAAAATTATCACTTTAACAAAAATTTACAAGCACTAAGCTTCAAACTCATTATTACACATTAGATGCGATTTGTAAACCTGTTTAATCCCTTGATATGAATTTCTCTTAATAAATTCTCTATCTATTTTATTAAGACAATCAAGCTTAGCTCCGAGCCATCTTGGGGCTATCAAATTTTTTTTAAGTCCGTTACCTGCAAGACGATGAATTGTACATCTTTCGGGTAAATATTCCAAAAAATCACAAACCGTTTGGACATATTCATCTTCGCTCATAAAATCTATTTCACCTGCACTATATAGGTTAGCGAGTTTAGTATTTTTCAGGGCACATAACATATGGATTTTAACACCATCCACATCTAACTGTGCAAGTTTTTGTGCTGTCTGCATCATTTCATCATGAGTTTCCCACAAACCTAATATCACATGTACACAGACATTTATCCCTTTAGATTTTGTTTTTTCATAAGCTTTAAGAAAACAATCGAAATCATGCCCTCTGTTTATTCTTTTTAAAGTTTTATCGTGAACCGATTGCAGGCCATATTCAATCCAGGTATAGTAATCGTCTTTGTATGATGAGATTAAGTCCAATTTATCATTATCTATACAATCAGGTCTTGTTCCAATGGAAATACCTACAATATCTTTATGGTTTAAGGCAGAGTTATATATTTTTTCCAGCTCATTAACAGGCCTGTAAGTATTTGAATATGCCTGGAAGTATGACATAAACTTTTGGGCTTTAAAGCGTTCAGATAAAGTGCTGATTCCGGCAGAAATCTGTTCATCTACAGATAACAAATTTGAATGTGCCTGAGAAAAGCTGCCGCCCTCATCGCAAAAAATACAGCCGCCTGTTGATATTTTTCCATCTCTGTTTGGACAAGAAAATCCGGCATCTATAGTTATTTTATAAACTTTAGCACCAAATTTATTCTTCAAATGAGCACTGTACTGATTATAGCGTTTATCAGTATTGTTGAACATTTTGACTAATTTTCTTCATTCTCTTTCAAAATAGGATAAACATAATGTTCGCCGCAGTTCGGGCATACAACTTCTTGTTGTTTACCTTCTTCTAATTGGGCTACTTCAAAAAGTGTTCTGCATCCTGATTGTACACATCTTATTGCCCAGGTTGGTCTGATTAATCTTGCCATATGATATTTCCTCTCTTTTTATTATTTTAACATTTATAATATATTTGTGCAAGTATTAAACACATAGCTGATATGAATTTATTTAGTGCCTGATAAAATTATGACAAAAAGGAGTTATACATGAGAAATTTTTTCATATTTTTATCAATATTTGTAGTACTTATTTTGGCAACACTTGATGCTACCAATAGATTAAATGAACTTGAAAGCATTGCTGTAAAAACTCCGGCACAGGTTGAAGTAAAACAAGATATGATTGAAAACACAAGAGAGAAAAAACCTGACTACAAATCCCCGGCAAACCCTCAAAACAATTCATTTAACGAACGTATTATCAACCAGCAGAATAATAACCTGCCTCAAACCAAACAAAACAATCCGCTTACTAAAGATTAAAAATCAAAAATTGCTTCTGTATGAATTTCGCCATACTCATCATCATCAAGCAGTTTTACGCCATTATTGTTTAACGGGCTCGGTCTAAAATCAGTAGTTTCCGTTTTTTGTTTAGGAATAACAGGTTTCATTGTTTTTGGATAAAATCTTAAAACAATTTGTTCGGCTATATTTTTTGCCATAATTTGTTTTGAATAAAGTTTCAGCTTTTCCAGCTGCGAAAGAGCCTGTGAAGTACTCAATGCCCAAAACCTGGTTTCATTATCTCCCAAACTTTTACTATATTTGCCGCTCCACATTATAATATCGTTTACATTATCGGTTAAAACCGCACGGGTTTCCAAATTATACGTATTATATATCTCAAATACACTTGATACTTCCAAGACTTCCCAAACACTTCTTCTATATGCTCCGCTTACCACATCTGACGAAATCATTAATATAGATTTAGTGTCGAAAAACTTTGCCAGCTGTTTTAATTGAACAAATTCTACAGTATTTGTATTCTTATATTTTTTTAATGCCAGCATAGCTGCATTTTTCATCGACGGATTATCTATCAATTTTTTCCTTACCGAATATAAATCAAAAGCAGAAACTTTACCGCTTTTATTGAAATAGTTAATTGTATCAGCCGCCAAAATTTCCGAAGGTTCAGGAAAACAATAATAATTTTCGCAAACGGAAAACAAATCAACCGGTAGAACTAAAACACTAAAGGTTTCAGCACTCACACAATTGCCAAAGAACAAACATAATAAAACTATTATCTTTTGCAATAATTTCATAACAAAATTATAGCACAATCATTCGACTAAAGGATAATATTTCGAAAAAAATGCACTAAAATATCTATTAAAGGAGAAAATTATGGAATATAAATTATTGATGGAAAAAGCAGAAGAAGTAGCAAAAAACGCTTACATTCCATATTCGAAATTTCCTGTAGGTGCTTGTGTTTTAACAGAAAATAATAAGATCTATACAGGTTGTAATTTCGAAAATTCCAGTTTCGGTCTGACAATTTGTGCTGAAAGAAATGCTGTTGGATCAGCAATAGCTGATGGCGAAAAAAAAATTAAAGCCATAGCAATTTTTTCTCCCAAAATGAATCTTTGCTACCCTTGCGGGGCTTGCAGACAAGTGCTTTATGAATTTCAATCAGACAACGGTATTGATATTATTTTAAAAGATAACGATGAACTTAAAATTTTTACGATAGAAGAACTTTTACCGGGCGGGTTTAATCTTTAATGTATTTTATTGAACTGATATTTAATAAATTAAAAAAGAAAAAAAATCAATCAACATATGAAACTTTTGATGAAGAGGAACCAACACCCTGCGAACATATATTTATGCCGATTGACAGCACAGGCGAAATTCTTTCGTGCCGTAATTGCGGACTGGTGGTCAATAGAAAAGATTTAAAAGACATTAATTTTTTTAGACATAAGAATTAATTATTTGGGGAATAAGTATTTTCAAAACATAATTTATACTCATTTAGGAGGTAAATTATGACAAAAAATCTTAGTGATGCAATACAAAATATAATGAAAGAAAACGCAGCTGAAAATATAGTTATTTTCACTAATCATCTAAAAATTGATGGAACTATCCATGAATTTCAAGGTAAATGTGCAGACTGCCATGACTGCATAATAGCGTTAAGAGATGTAACCGTATGCAGACTTGAGGATTACTGTACCTGTAATCATGATGACTGTGAATGCAATGATTATATTTGTTTCAAATATGACTGGTTAAACATAAATATTGCGGAAGTTGTAGCGTTTAGTATAGTTACGCTTTAACAGCCTGCTTTAAGGCCTCAATAACAACAGGATCCCATTTGGTATCATTACTCATAATATTTATTGCTTCAGATACAGGCATTGCTTTCCTGTATGGCCTATCTGATGTCATTGCGGTAAATGCATCCGCAACAGCAATAATTCTTGACCCTAAAGGAATTGATTGACCTTTTAGGCCTTCAGGCTTTCCTGTACCGTCATAACGTTCTGTTTGATAGTTTACATAAGGCACGACTTCTGATAAAAAGTTTATATTCATCAAAAGATTTACGCCTGTTTTTATATGTTCTTGTATTTCTTTTAATTCTTCTTTTGACAGCTTGCCATTATTTGCAAAAATTCTTTCAGGCAGAGTAATTTTACCGATATTTTGAAGCATGCCTGCATAGTATATCAAATCCGTTGTTTTTTCATTCAAGCCCAATTCTTTACAGATTAAACGGGCAAGATTTGCCGTATTTTGAGAATGAGAAACTTTATACTGGCCTTTTCTGTCTACGGCTTTTGCCAGTTCTTCAACGAAATTTTGCTGATAATCGCACAAATCTCCGATTAAAGCTGTTAATTCCGCTCTTATGTGCTGCATATCAGTAATATTTGCACTATCATCCGCTAAAATTTTATTAGTTTCGTCAATCAATGACTGCATTTTCAATGATGAGGCAAAAAGCTTTGCAATACCAATTAAAAGTTTTAAATATTCTTTTTTCAAAGGTGCGTTATCAATTGTTTGAATTCCTATAACACCTAAAATCCCGGCTACTGAACGCATTGGAACATATGTCGTTTCATCTTCATATGCAAAATCCTTACCTGTAAAGTCTACGCAAAGTTCATGCCCCATATCGCCGTTTGAAGAACCTACAAGCATCATCTGATTGTCTTTTAACAAATATATTCTGCATAAAGCGGCATCTACCATTTGCATTACCGTTTTTGCTATTGATGAATAAATTGCATCACTATTTCCCGTGCTTAAAACACTCAGGGTATTTTGCGATGAATATATAGAAATAAGCTCTTTTAACTGATTTTTAAGTGCGGCTCTTTTGTCTTTTGAACCTATTTTTTTCGCAAGATCTTCGGATATAAGATGTTCTGCTACAAAATCTCCTAAATTTAAAGCAAAAATTTCTTCCAAGGGATCACTGTCTAACAAATATTCTGATTGTGCAAACAGAGATACACCGTTGTTTATTTCATCTTTCTTCATTTAAATTATCCTTCTTTACATACCTTTATTTATATATACGGTATAATTTTATTAAAACTTTAATATTTTTTTTAAAATTTCCTACTTTAGTATGGTATAATAAAAATCAGGAGATGGAAATGCCCAAACTAAGCGTTATTATACCTGTTTATAACTGTGAAAAATATCTACACAAATGTCTTGACAGTTTAATTAACCAAACACTAAAAGATATTGAAATAATATGCGTCAATGACGGTTCTACTGATAATTCTGCTGAAATTATCAAAACATATAGTAATGTAAAACTTATCAACAAAGAAAACGGCGGACAATCTTCTGCAAGAAATAAAGGACTTGAAATTGCACAGGGAGAATATATAGGATTTGTTGACAGTGATGATTGGATAGATTTAAACTATTTTGAAACGCTTTATAATACAGCAAAAAAGTATAATGCTGATATTGCAATGTCTGATTTTATAAGAACAGGCCCAAACAAAAACAAAATCAGGCTTAATATCTCCAGTGAACAACTATACTACTCTACTGAAGATAAAATTAAAATATCAAACGCATTAAAAGAAGGATGTATTTGGAATAAAATTTATAAAAAAGAAATTCTCAATAATATTCGTTTTAATGAAGGCATGTATTTTGAAGACGGCCCATTCACTATACGTACACTTCATGCTTCAAATAAATTGGTTACTGTTCCAAATGTGTTTTATTACTATTTTCAAAACCCATGTTCTACTGTTAAAACTATGAATAAACAGAAATATTTAGATAAACAAAAAAGTAAACGTGAGATACTTGATTTTTTCAAGCAACATAATATAAATATAAAAGATAGAACATACTGGGCAAATTTAAAAAAATACATATTATTCGGCATAAATTATGCTACAATACAAGAAAGTATAAAGTCAAAACGGGTATTACTTTTCAATATAATTCCACTGGGGTAGAAAATGACAAAAATCGCAATATGCTTATCTTCAGACAATAATTACGCACAGCATCTTTGTGTAACTTTAGCATCGATTCTTTCAAATAAATCTCCTGAGGATGATGTTATTGCATATATTTTAGATGGCGGAATAACAGATTTAAATAAAAACAAAATCCTTAGTTTAAAGCAAAATTTTCAATTTGAGATTAAATTTTTAAATATTGATAATAACTTATTCAAAGATTGTCCTGTCGGCAAGAAAAACCATGTTACACTTGCCACATATTACAGACTGATTTTGGCAGAAATTTGTAACGAAGACAAGCTCCTGTATTTAGATGTAGATTTAATTGTAAAATCAAGTCTAAAAGAATTATTTGAAACTGATATAACAAACGCATACTTTGCAGGGGTTTCGGATTGTGAAGAGGGCAACAACACGGCAAGACTCGGGCTTGAAACATATTGTAACGCCGGGGTTATTTTGTTAAATCTTAAAAAATGGAGAGAAAACAACATTACTAAAAAATTATTTGACTGGATGAAGCAAAACGAAAACAAAATAGTTTTGCATGACCAAGACATTCTGAACTCTGCTTTACAAGACAAAATTATTAAACTTGATAAGACCTGGAATGTTCAAATATCAAAATACGAAAGCTCTAAGAATTTTGTAACACTACTTCCACAAGCAAAAATTATTCACTACGTAGGTAAACATAAACCATGGCACAGCGATTTTAAACAATATGCAAAAAACGAATATTTTAAATATCTCAAACTCACTGAATATAAATCATACATAATTCCCTACACCATAAAATTATGGTTAAACATACCTTTATTACTAATTGGTAAAGTACTGCATAATATATTTTCAATCGAAAAACAAAACGGCATAAAATACCTGATTTTACTAGGAATTAAATTTAATCTTAATAACCAATAGCCCATTTAAACGGAGCAGAAACGATTTTTTTAGTATCAATTTTATCAGATGCAGCAACGGCCGGAACTTCTATAACTTTTTCGGCTTTCTGCAACAAATTATACTGCATCATTTTTGTATCAACATTATTAAAAGACTTAAGTCTGTCCAAATTATTTTGCAACTCGGCATTTTCATCATTAAGAGTAATGATTTGACGGTTTAGAGTATTAAGAGTCAATTCACTACACATTGTAAAATAATAACTTACAAAGGTGGTCAAAACAGCCATCATTAAAAGCCCGCATAAAGATTTATTAACTTTTCTTATCGCCATATCTTTCACCGTACTTTCTTTATAAAAATAACCTTCTATAACCGGTGTTTCTTCTATAGGGTTTTGGACATATTCTTCTTTGTAATCACTACCTGTCCCCAACTGATAAGAATAATTTAAACTTTGTGCTCTAGCTATACTCAACTTTTTCTACCCCCACGTACACATCTTGCAACTCTGAGCTTAGCACTTCTTGAAGGCGGGTTTTCCCGTATCTCCTCCGCACTTGCCGTAATTGGTTTTTTATTGACCAGCTCCAATATCGGCGGCGGACAATTGCAGATTAATTGGTTTTTATCACAGTGGCATTTCTGCGAGTGATATTTGAATAAGTTTTTCACAATCCTGTCTTCAAGAGAATGAAAACTTATTACACTTATTATAGCACCAAACTCCAATAAATCCAACACATCATTTAATGTATTTTTAACATTTTGTAACTCATGATTGACCTCAATCCTTACTGCCTGAAACACACGTGTAGCAGGATGAACAGACGATTTTATCCTTGGAGTTGATGACAAAATTATATCTGACAATTCTAATGTTGTCTGAATTTTTTTCGACTTTCTTTTTTCTACAATAGCCCTTGCAATTCTTTTAGAAAAACGTTCCTCGCCGTATTCTGAAAATATTTTAACCAGCTCATCTTCTCTGTAGCCGTTTATGACATCATAAGCCGTAAACTCAGCCTCTTTATCGAATCTCATATCCAAAGGGGCATCTTTTAAAAAAGAAAACCCTCGTTCTGCTTTTGTTAACTGATGATAGGAAGCTCCCAAATCAAAAAGTACGCCGCCTGTAATTGTTTCGATACCAAGGTTTTGTAAAACTTTTTTAATATTAACATAAGAATCCTTAACGATTGTTAAGTTATTATAATTTTTTAGTTTATCTGTTGCGGCTTTGATAGCATCGTCATCAACATCAAAAGCAATTAGTCTGCCTGTTGGTGAGATTTTTTGCAATATAAGCTCACTATGTCCGCCTCCGCCCAAAGTACAATCAACATAAATAAGTCCGTCTTTACATTCCAAAGCGTTGACAGCTTCATTTTTCATAACTGTATAGTGGTTAAATACTTCCATAAAATGATTTTAGCATTAAAAAATAAAACCGCCAAGCCCGTAATTATCGTAAATTTCAATAAATTTATCGTAAGTATAAGTGGTAACTTTGCTGCTGTCGTTCGGGTCAATAATTTGTATAATCTGTTTTATTTCAGCCATTCTTTTATTTTGCAGCCGTGCCAAAACATGATCCATTTCTTCATCTGTATTAATTTCATCTTTTGAAGGATGGTCAATACAATTCATGAGCATTAAAAGTATATTTTTTCTAAACTCCATTTTCTCTTAATATCCTATTGATGCAGTAACAGATATATATACGACAAAACTGCTGCAAAACTTTAATCTGCAGCAGTCTTTTTCTTTACAATATTTAATATTTTTTATAAACCGGCTAAACCCGCCTCATCAAATATCCTCAAAAGATCGTCATAATTATATGATGTTTCATTATTAGCACTAATAACCCTAATTTCAGGTTTAGAATCTTCCAAAAAATCCAGCAACATACCGTCAACATCGTCAAATGAGTTCAAAAAATCCATAACTTCCTGGTAAGTAGTCTCTCTTGTAATCTTATTCTCCAAGTTCATATAAACCTCCGTTTTTTTATATTTACGGAAAAAATCCCTAAAGTCTTTAATACTTCAGGGATTTTATTAACAATAATTTACAAAAACTATTTAATAGCTTTTTTAATTCTATGCATAGAACGTTCTTTACCAAGAATAGCAAGAATAGCTGTCATATCGGCACCACGTGTACGGCCTGTCACAGCAGCTCTTATTGCCCACATAGTAACTTTAGGCTTGATACCTTTTTCTTTAAATTCACCACGAAAAGCTTCGAGTTTTTCATGTAAATTTTCTTCTGAAAAATCCCAGTTTTCAGCTTGTTTTACAAATTCTTTCAAAACATTTTGGGACACATCAGTATCAAGAACTTCAGTTTGAACATCCGGTTCGATTTCAACATCCAAACCAAAGAAATATGGTACTGCATCAGTAATATCAGACAATAAAGTCAATGGTTCACGTGTAATTTCGACCATACGGGTATACTGAGCATCTGTTAATTCAGACAAATCGTATTTAGTTAAATATGGTTTTAATCTTTCCTTCAAATCTTCAATTTCAAGCATTTTGATATAATGGCTGTTCATCCAGTTCAACTTATCATACTCAAATATAGAATTTGAAGAAGATATCTCGCCAATTCTGAAATCCTGAGCGATTTGATCAACAGATTTAATTTCCTGACCGTCAGAAGGTGACCAACCCAGCAGTGCAACAAAGTTAATCAATGCATCGGTCAAGTATCCTTTTTCAACGAATTCAGAAACTGCAGTAGCTCCGTGGCGTTTAGAAAGTTTACTTCTATCAGGGGCTAAAATCATACCCAAATGTCCGAAACGTGGAACTTCAGCACCTAGAGCTTCGAAAATAAGTATTTGTTTAAAAGTATTAGAAATATGATCTTCTCCACGAATAACATGAGATATTTTCATTAACATATCATCAATAACTACCGCAAAGTTATAAGTCGGAGTGCCATTAGATTTCATAATAACAAAATCTCCTAGCAAATCAGTATTCATATGCAATTCACCTTTGACAAGGTCATCAAAAATTAACATAGAAGAATCATGGAAAGCTTTTTGTGCTTTTTGGATATTAAACCTAATAGCAGGTTTTCTTCCTTCGGCACGTAATTTAGCTTTTTGTTCTTCTGTTAAATTTTCGCACTTTTTAGTATATACATAAGGTTTTTTATTTTTGGCAGCCTCTTCTTTTTCCTGTTCCAATTCTTCAGGAGTACAAAAGCACTCATAAGCAAAACCTTTTTCTAATAGTATTTGAGCGTATTTCGGATAAATATCAAATCTTTCTGACTGAGTATAAGGACCGTAAGGGCCTCCTACATCCGGGCCTTCATCCCAATTTAAGCCTAAAGCTTTTAAACTGTCAAAAATATTGTCAATATAAGCCTGACTTGTTCGCTCTGCATCAGTATCCTCAATTCTTAAAACAAATTTTCCGTTATTTTTTTTAGCGAACAAATAATTAAATAAAGCCGTTCTCGCAGTACCTATATGAAGATTTCCACTCGGGGACGGTGCAATTCTAACTCTAACTTCTGTCATTTTCCCTTCCTTTTTTCCCAATAAATACCATAAACATGCCCGCAATTCAACTAATGTTTTTTGCATTAAGTATTGTAACAAAATAAATAAGCCTGAAAGTCAATTATATCAACATTCTTAAAAAATTAATATATTTATTATATAAAAAATAGCACTTTTTTCATGAAAAATGTTTTTAATAATATATAAGCGTAATATGAAAAAGGAGAATATATGGCACGAGTACTAATTTCAATGCCCGAGGAATTTTTAAACAAGATTGACCAGGTTGCTGATGGAGAAAATCGTTCAAGAAGTGAGTTAATCCGAGAGGCTTTACGTACTTACATTTACAAACAAAAAGTACGTGAATCAACCGCTGCCGGACGTAATGCGGAACTTTTGGAATCCTTGCTGCAGTAGCACTTATTGTAAATTTTTTTTAATAAAACAGCAAAATATATATTGCTGTTTTTTTATACATAGTGTAAAATTAAACAAGGTTAGTGTATGCAAAAACTTATTCAAAAAGCTGATTTAAAACGTATTAAAATATCTGATATACAGTTAGATTTGCCTGATTTAAAGAACATAAAAGAGACAAAATCAATAGCAATAGGGAAATGGATAATTAACTGGATAAAAGATGATTTGAAGGCAGTAAATTCTTTATTACCGTCCAAAGCTGAATTTGCATATGCATTGGGAGTAAGTATAGGTACAATACAAAATGCATTAAGATATGTTGAAGATTTAGGCTATGTTGAATCAAAACAATGTATTGGAACAATAATAAGAGATTATAAGAAAAAATCTTCAACCCTTCGCAAGTTAACCTCAAAACGAGAAATAGCAATAGAAGAGATAAAAAAATACATTTTAAAAAACGAAATAAAGCCGAACGCCCAGCTTCCGTCTTCAAGAAAGCTGGCACAGGCAATAGGATGCTCTGCGAACACGACAAGACTTGCACTGGAATATTTATGTTTTGAAGGTCATATAAAGCATAAATATAAAAGTTCCAAAGAAACAGGCTGGATATTAAAGAATACTGATTTTATAATTGACGAAACAAACACTAATGAAACTCTTGTTTCAAAAATTCAAAAAGATTTAAGAAAATATATAAGCGATAACTTAAAAGTAGGTGACCGAATTCCGCCTCATTCAGTTTTAGTAAAAGAGCTAAATGTAAGTATAAAAACTGTTCATGATGCACTACAAGCATTGGTAGATGACGGGATATTACTTTGCCGTCGCGGCAGATACGGAACAACAGTAATAAAGATGCCTGATGAAATTTCAGGAAATCAAGAGATGTCGATTTTTGCACCGGCACAAGACGCTGCTTTTTATTACTACGAAAAAACTCAAAATACATTAAAGAAAATGATAGCCGAAAATTATGAAATAGGTTCAAAGCTGCCATCAATTTCCGAATTATCACAGCAAATGGACTTAAGTCCTAATACAATAAGAAAAGCCTTTCATAATTTAGCCAAAGAAGGATATTTAGCATTTTCACGAGGCAGATACGGCGGAACATTTGTAATAGATTTGCCTGATGTAGAACAAGGCTTCAAATGGCTTGCAGTAAATCCAAAATACGCAGAGCTTTACAAATAATCCTAAAACCAAGGATAATCATCTTTTATCTGCCAGCCGTCAAGATATATAAGCTGTCCGCAATACTGTGAACCATCATCAGTTTTACAGCTATTTAATGTACTTAATCTTGATGCTCCATAATTATGAAATTTAAATTGTTTGTCAGGTATATTAAACTGCATTGAAAATATATCTTTACCTATTGTATTTGGCTTACTAAAACCATTTATATCAACTAAAAATGAAATATTCCTATACTCCCGGCTTCTACATGTTCCATCATCATATCTATCTACGCACGCATCTCCTAATCCATTTCTTATTAATACATTATTTGATAATAAAATTATATAGCCGTAACTACCAGCACTAGAAGATTTTGTTCCGCTTAAAGGTGTATAATAACCATCATAATTTATTCTAGATAATGATGTATATCCATAATCTTTTGATACTTTTATATATGGTATTAAATATTTTGTAGCAAATTTTGTTATTACATCTTCTTTATTAAAATTAGGATCATCTGTCGGTGTTCCATATATCCCGGCTACTTCCCACGTTGTCGGATCACCTTCTTTTACCTGGGCCATTGTCAATGCCTGTGACAAGATTGAATACGACTGTTTTAATTTCGACAAGGTCTGCCGTTTATTATAATTATTTATCAGCGTTGGAATAGTTAATGCTGCAACTACCCCTATTATTCCTAACGTTATTAATACTTCTGCTAACGTAAATGCTCTTTTTCTCTTACTATAATTCTTCATACTAGAATTATAGTTTATCTTATGTTTGCAGTCAACTCCCCTTAATTCCAAATCTATAGCAGTATTTAATCTCTGCACACCTCTCAAAGCCTTGTCTATTAAGCCTTGAAGGGTCGCCCCCCCCCGTTGGTCGTTATTACCAAAACTCTTGATATGTCTACTTTTACAGCCATTTAGTATCCTCCGATTTTATTTAATTATACATAAAATATTAATTAAGGGCAAATATTTTCCCAATCTTCATCTTCATCAAGTTCGCCGGGTTCTATTATATGCTCACCGCTTTCCAGCATAAC
>CALUSG010000057.1 GCA_944323365.1 Candidatus Gastranaerophilales bacterium | reverse complement strand
TGCAAACATCTGCTGGATTTCGTTTTCACATTCTACATTAATATGAATATCCGGTTTGAGCTCTTTGCTTGATTGACCGATTATAACCAGTTTTGGAGAATAATCAGAAATTATCTTGTTTAGATTAGCAATTGAGCGTGCTGATATTTCTGATACAGATATGTAAATTAAAATACCTTTGTTATTTAATACTGCAACATGCCCGTGCATAAACTCGCCTAAAATAGCAGCACTGATATTTTTATATGAAGTTTCTTTTATTTTTAAGGCAGCTTCTTTAGCTAGTGAATATGAAATTCCGTCTGCTGTAATTATTATAGTATTTTCTTTTGCTAAGACTTTTGCAAGTTTCTTTATCTCATCACGTTTTGCAAGTGCACGCTCGATTATTGACGGAAGGCTGAATAATGATTTTTTATACAGATTTGTTGATGCCATTCCGTGAATGTTTTCTACAAGTTTTAAAGAAATCAAAATTAAACAGAGCATTTGGGATGTAAAAGATTTTGTAGCGGCAATACCTTTTTCAGCTCCTGCAAAACAGGCAACTTTATAATCACATTTTTGCCATATAGTTGAGTCCTCATTATTTGTTATACAAAGAGTCGGAAGTGAACTTAAAGCTTTCACTTTGTCTACGGATTTTAAAGTATCACTTGTTTCTCCGGATTGTGTTATAAAAACATAGAGAGTATTCTTATCATGCGGAATAACGCTTTTTAAAAGAAATTCACTTGAATATATTGCTCTTGATTCAATTTTGGAGATTTTTTCCAGCAAGTCTACGGCAAATCTTGCACAATGATAAGATGAACCGCTTGCAACAAGGACTATTTTGGTAATATCAGACGGCAAATCTATTTTTATTTCGCCGGTTTCCGGGTTAATGTACTTCATTAAAATATATGGAATAATCTTTGTCTGCTCAATGATTTCTAATTCCATATTTGTTTTTTGTTTTGATATGAACATAGCTCTCCTATTTGTATTTTTATTTTAACATATAGGAGAGGAAGATGCTATACACACAATATCTTTTATTCCAGCCTTATGCAGAGAAGATATCATCTCTTCAAAGGTAGCTCCTGTTGTACATATGTCATCTAGGATTAAAACAGGTTTATTTAATTTTTTTGATAAATCGACTTTAAAAGCGTCCGAAAGGTTTTGCAGCCTTTCTTTTCTTGAAAGTTTATATTGAGGTTTTGTATCTTTTACACGCGTAATCAGCTCGTTATTTAGTGTATATCCTGTAAGCTTACAAAACTCAATTGCTGTGAGCTCCATATGATTATATTTTCTCTTTTTTATCCTATTTTTATGCAGCGGGACAGGAACAACCTGAAACTCACGCTTGTCACCAACATTACCCCAGTATTCATACATAAATTTTGCCAGATAAAAAGCCAGCTCTTTTTGTTTATGGTACTTAAGCCCGCGAATAAGCTTCTGCAGAGTTTTTTCATACCCTCCGCAAGAATAAATATTTACCCCCTCTATAATTCTATTTGGCTGAAAATTTGCAAAATTAAGTTCTTTATAACATTCAGGACACATTTTGAGCGAGTATTTAGAAGAACGGCAAAAATAAC
Source organism: Candidatus Gastranaerophilales bacterium (assembly GCA_944323365.1). Classification (GTDB taxonomy): domain Bacteria; phylum Cyanobacteriota; class Vampirovibrionia; order Gastranaerophilales; family Gastranaerophilaceae; genus SIG32. The sequence goes on along the minus strand of CALUSG010000057.1, from coordinate 919 downwards.
ACTTCTTTTTATAAATCAAATCCAAAAATGATTCTAAAATCTTTTTCATAGCTGAATTATAACATAGACATAAAAACCCCCGATTTAATAAATCGGGGGCTGTATATATTGGAGAAAGGGGAAAGATTTATACTGCGACAAGCACTGGATTCTCAAAATTCTTGAGTTCACCTTTTTTTTTTTTTTTATCAATAGCTTTCTTTAATACATCTTCATTTTCAGCAAGGAATGCATCACATCCATCAGAACCTTTCGCGTAATACTTTCCATCTTTTGTAATACCTACAAGGTTTCCATCTTTGTAATGACATTTTATTTGTTTATTAAAGCTATAATCAAATGATTCGACTTTAAGACCTTCTGGGATTTGACCTTTCTTAAGAGTTTCTGATAAGAATATCTGTTTTGCTTCCGGATTATTATACAGATAAGCTTTAAATGCATCAGAATCCTGCGAAAATCTTTCAAGTGTTGTCAATTCTGTAACTTTTGGTTTTTCTCCCAGAGATGTTCTTGTCATTGTAACAATATCATCATTAATTTGGGTTTGATATTCAATATTTTTTAATCCCTTATAGGCATTCCAATTTGTATTTACACCTTTTTCTATATCTGCAATTCGTTTTTGAATACTTTCAACAAATTTAATATCATCTGCATTTGTTGAATCCAGAATATCTTTTATGGATTTTGTACCATTATGTATATCTGCAATCTGCCCATTTTTTACGGTTATAAGATTTGTTATACCGCCATCTTTGATTTCAAATTGATATCCATTAAGTTTACTTTTTTCTGCATTAAATTTCGATAATTGTTTTAAATCAATACCATAGTCAGCAGCATATTTATTTATTTCCGCAGTAGACCTTAAAGTTTTATTTTTGCCTGGAATAGTATAAACAAGCTTTCCGTCTTT
>CALUSG010000056.1 GCA_944323365.1 Candidatus Gastranaerophilales bacterium | reverse complement strand
GGCATGCCTTCTTTATTGAAGTCTTGTTCATAAAAATTTTCAGGACTCCTGAATAATCTTGCTCCAAAATTTATATTATAATCTTTGTACACAATAGGGTTGTATGAATATTCGTTAGTTATTGTATCGGGTGATTTTTTATCGGATGATATCTTGTTTTGCAAATATGTTTTTGATATTGAGGTAAATTGTATTTTCATATGTCTTTCCTTTAGTATTGTGTACAATATGTATAAAGTTCCTAAAAATTTTTTTTGATATTTTATTATAGTATTATTTAAAAAAAATTAACATTTTTGTGCTATTATAAAACTACGGAAGGAAGAATTATGTTTGACGTAATAACAATAGGAAGTGCCACAATGGACGTATTTGTAGAAAGTGATGATGCAAATATTGTTTCAGTGTGTAAAAAAGATAAAAAAACCGAATTTATGAGTTATCCTTACGGTGCAAAACTTGAAATAACAGCTTTTGATTCTCAAGTAGGCGGTGGTGGTATTAATACTGCCGTTAATTTCGCAAATTTAGGCTATAAAACAAGTGCTATTTTTAAAGTAGGTGACGATATATATTCAAAAGGTATTTTTAAGTCTTTTGAAGATAAAAATGTTGATATGTCTAATTCTATCCAAAATCCTGAAGTTAGCACGGGCTTTTCAATAATTTTAACCAGTTTTGAGGGTGATAGAACTGTTTTAGCACACAGAGGGGCTAATGCTTTAATACAAAAAAGTGAAATTAATTTTGAAGCAATTAAAAATTCAAAATTACTTTATATCGCACCTTTAAATGGTGATAGTAACAAAGTTTTAGATGATATAGTAAATTTTGCTAAAGAAAATAATACTTATGTTTGTTTTAATGCAGGAACAACAAGTATTAAAAAAGGATTTGAATATTTAAAACAAATTATAGCGACAGCTCAGATAGTTGTTATGAATAAAGATGAAGCGTCAATGGCAACAGGTATACAAATAAGGCCTGATACCCGCTTGGAAAAATTTTCTGATAAACTTATTCATCCGGATTTGCAGGAGATGTTTAAGAAATTAAGAGTTTCGGATTATCAGGTAATAGTAATAACCGATGGCGGTAACGGGGCATATGCATTTGACGGAAAAAATTATTATCATTGTCCGATATTTGATGGCCCTGTAGTGTCAACGCTCGGAGCTGGTGATGCTTTTGCCTCTACTTTTTGTGCTGCGTTGCAGAGAACAGATCGTAATTTAGGTAAGTCATTAATGTATGCTTCGATTAACTCTGCCGGTGTTGTTTCTCAATTTGGAGCTACTCAGGGACTTTTAACCTTTGAAGAAATCGAGAAAAAATTGGCGGATAATCCTGCTTACCATTACGATGTTATTGAAGGTTAGCTATTTTACAGATTAATACATCACTTTTGGTATTTTCTACCACACGTTTTGTTACTGAATCTAGCAGAAATTTTTCCATTTTGGTTTTATTTCTTGTCCCCATTATTATTAGATCTATTTCTTTTTCGTGTGCATAATCCAGTATGCTTTGTGCCGGTATGCCGTTTAAAATTTTATTTTCTTTAACGGTTAAATTATTATCTTCAATAAATTTTTTTGCGGCATTTGAGGCTTTTTCAGAGTAAATTTCCTGTTGCGTTTGTATTGCCATCATCCAGTTGCTGTCTAATGTTCCTTCTAAAAATAAAAGATCAGGATTCTCATTTACCGTACATATGTAAATATCTTTGTCTTTTAAATTTAGAAAATTAACTGATTTGTTTAAAGTTTTTTGAGTTATTTCAGAACCGTCAGCGGTGAAAAGAATTTTTTGTCCGTGATTAATATTTTTGGAAATATATACGGGAATGTCAACAGCGTCAAGAATTTCTCTTGATACCGACCCAAGCCATCTTTGTAGTCCTTTTTTACCATGAGAACCCATTATTATTATGTCGTAATTTTGTTCTTGTGTTCTATCCAAAATGCTTTCAATAACAGCACCGCAAAGCTTAATTTTTTCACCTGGAATTAAACCGCATTCTTCTATATATTTTATTGCATAATCAAGTATGCTGTCTGCTATATTCCTGCAATTGTTTACAAATCCCGACTCTTCTATTACTGTTTCGTCAGGTAAAAAACTCCAATCTATTACACATATTACGTCTACTGTTGCTGTTGCATAATGTGAAAAATTTTTTATTGCGTTAAAACTTATTTTTGATCCGTCTGTACAAAATAAAGCTCTCATTTTTTACTCCTTTTGTATGTTAAGATAATTTATGTTAAGGAAAATTACATCCTCTTGTCCGCTATAGTTTTTTCTGCTATTATATAATTGTAATTTTATTAGGGATAATTATGCCGTCGCAACAGAAAATTAATTTAAAAGACTTTAAAGACTTGGTTGAAATGATTGCCAAGGTAGAGTATCAAAAATTCTTGGACTCTCATCTTATTGAGTTACCCGAACTTATTAATATTGGTAATCATACACTTTATATTTTGTTTAAAAATCACAAACCTGAAAATTTTAATAATGCATATTTATCAACCGCAATCAAGTGGGCGATAAGAAATGAAGTAAGAAGACGATTTAAGTGGTACTCATTGAAAAATAAAAAGATGACTGATGCAGAATTTGAAGCAAGTGTAAGAGAAGAGGTTTATAAAACAATTCTGTCTATTGATGAAATGCAGGATGCTGAAGTCCCGCAGCAAATTAAATCTGATGACAGAAACCCTGAAGAAAATATCGAATTTTTTGAACTTAAAAAAGAAATTATGGAATCAATGAAAAAACTTTCAGAACGTGAAAGAGAATTTATTGAATGTAAATTCTTTCAGGATAAAAAATTAAGAGAGATGTCAGAAGAGTTTAATATCTCACAATCAAGAATTTCCAGGATAATTCAAGGCGGACTTGATAAAATAAAAAAAGATCTTGCAAGACAGGGGATAATATGAAGACCATTTTTGAAAAAAGTAACGGTGCAGATGGTATTAATCTTACAGATGAACCTTGTGTGCTCCCTTTTATTGAAAAAAATTTTTTAAGAGAAGGGTCTATTGGTCTGCCTCAAATAAATGAATTGGAAGTAATGCGTCATTATAAAGAACTTTCTGACAGAAATTTTTGTATTGAAAAAGGTTTTTATCCTTTAGGATCTTGTACCATGAAATATAACCCTAAAGTAAATGAATTGTTGGCAAATTTGGAAGGTTTTGTAAATCTTCATCCGCTTTTTGATGATGAAAGCTCTCAAGGGGCTTTGGAATTGATGTATAATCTTCAAGAATTGCTAAAAAAAATTACCGGCATGGATGCGGTATCTTTGCAGCCATCGGCCGGTGCTCACGGTGAATTAACCGGTATGATGATTATTAAAAAATATTTTGAGGGTACAAATCGAAATAAAGTTATCATTCCTGATTCCGCTCACGGGACTAATCCGGCCAGTGCTAAAATGTGCGGGTTTGATATTGTTGAAATCAAATCAAATGAAAAAGGTCAGGTTGATTTAGAAGCCTTAAAATCTGTTTTGGATGATAATGTTGCGGCTATTATGATGACAAATCCAAATACTTTAGGGATTTTTGAAGAAAATGTTTTGGAAATTTCTAAATTAATGCACGATAACGGTTCACTATTGTATTATGACGGTGCAAATTTTAACGCTATTATGGGATATACAAATCCAAAACTAATGGGTTTTGATGTTGTACATTTAAATTTACACAAAACAATGGCAACTCCGCATGGCGGCGGCGGCCCGGGGGCCGGCCCTGTTTGTGTTGTTGATAAGCTTAAAAGTTTTTTGCCGGCACCGGTTATTGATTTTGACGGACAAAAATATTTTAGAAATTATAATATTAAAAATTCTATCGGGGCTGTTAAAGGATTTTATGGTAACTTCGGTGTTTTGGTTAAAGCTTATGCCTATATTTTGATGATGGGAAAAAATTTGAAAATGGCATCTGAAAACGCTGTTTTAAATGCCAACTATTTAAAAGAAAAGCTTAAAAATGTTTTGGAATTGCCTTATGACGTTCCGTGTATGCATGAATTTGTGCTTTCAGCAGAAAAACTTAAGCATGAAAAAAATATTTCAACCTTAAATATTGCAAAATCATTGATGGATGATAATACCCATCCTCCGACTGTGTACTTTCCTTTGATAGTTCATGAGGCAATAATGATAGAACCTACCGAATCTGAAACAAAAGAAAAATTGGATGAATTTGTCAATATTATGAGTAAAATCGTAAATGAAACAGATACGCAAAAGATTTTGTCAGCACCGCATACAACTCCGGTTAAACGTGTTGATGAAACTTTTGCAGCGAGACACCCTAACCTTTGTGAGAAACTATGAAAAATAAGAAAAAAATTAAAGTATCTTTCCCTCATATGGGATTAATATATGTAGCCTGGTCGGCTGCTTTGAGAAAAGTAGGTGTTGAACCTTATGTTCCGCCTTATACAAGTAAAAAAACTTTGTCCTTAGGTACAAAACATTCACCTGAAGCTATTTGTCTTCCGTATAAATTGATTTTAGGCAATTTTGTCGAAGCTTTGGAAGGCGGGGCTGATTATGTTGCTATGATTACATCTCCTGGGATTTGCCGTTTAGGCGAATATGGCAAGTGTATTCAAAATGCATTGCATGATTTGGGATATGATGCCAGGTATATTGAATTACAGCTTTATGATGGCATAAATGGGATGTACAGATTCTTAAAGGAGCTTACAGGTAAAAATAAGCCGTTTACTTTTATTAACGCAATTGTCCTTGCTATAAGAAAAGTTTTTCTTGTAGATGATTTAGAAACAAAGCTTGCATATTTAAGAGCAAGAGAAATAAAGCCGGGAGATGCTGAAAAAGCTTTTAATAGAGCATTAAAAATTATAGAAAAAGAAGATTCACAGTTCGGCTTGAAACGTGCTAAAAAACAAGCATTTGCTGAAATGGATAAGGTTAAAATCGATAAAAATCGTGAAGTTTTGCAGGTAGATATTACAGGCGAAATTTTCCTTGTATGTGATCCGTTTTCAAATCAAAATATAGAAAAAGAGCTTGGCCGAATGGGTGTTCAGGTTAGAAAAAGCCTTACTGTAAGCAGCTTTTTGAAAGATGCTATTATCCCTAAAATTTTCAAAAAAGGTGAAACACATTTACAGCGTGCTAATAGACTTGCAAAACCCTATTTAATGCGTGATATTGGCGGAGATGCACTGGAATCTATTTCTGATGTGGCATACGCTAATGAACGGGGTATTGATGGTATTATTCATATTAGTCCTTTTACTTGCATGCCTGAAATTATGTCGCAAAATATTTTTCCGGCAATGCGTGAAAATTGTGAAATTCCGATACTACCGCTTATTATGGATGAGCAGACAGGTAAAGCCGGTTATTTAACCAGGCTTGAGGCTTTTGTTGATTTGATGAAGCGGCGTAAACGCAGAAAAAATGCGGAACAAAAACAGTTATGCGAGGATGTGTCATGCTAAAACTATATAAAAATGCTTTAAAAATCACCAATGACAATATTATATTAGCTACGCCGCTGATATTGTTTATGTGGATATTAAGTCTGTATTTAGGATTTTCTAAATTGACGGTTAATTCACTGCCTTTGCTTTTATTATCAGGTGTTACGGTATTATTCATGATGGGAGCATTTTTCGGCGGTTGGTTTTATATGGTCAAAAAGACAATAAAGCTGTCAAAACAGGTTTTTATACTTGATTCAGACAGAGCTAAGGCTACGTTTAATCTTATAAAAACCATGCCTGCCGGTGTCGGTAAATATTTTTTATCTTTTTTGGGAATGATTCTTTTATCGGCCGTAATCGTATCTGTAGCGGGTGTTGGTATTTTTCAACTTGGCATTAATATAATTGGACCGCTGGGACTTGATGCAAATCAGTTAAAAGATGTTTTATCTTCCGCAAGTGATATGAAAGCTTTTTTAGACTCTTTGTCTTTTGAACAGCTTATTAAGCTTAATAATTGGAATATGTTGTTTTTAACAGCCTCATCTTTGTTTGCGTTTTTATTTATGCTTTGGGCTCCGGAAATTGTTTATCATACTAGAAATCCTTTTATGGCACTTGTAAATTCTTTGAAAAAAATCTTTATTAAATTTTGGAAATCTGTTCAATTATTTATTTTTATATCTGTTTTGAACTTTGTATTGGCATTTATTAATACATTTTCAATGGTTAATATAATATTTTACTTTATAATGCTGGTAATATATTTTTATTTTATTGTATATGTAGTTGTGTTAATATTTTCATACTATGACAAAGAATTTGAATAAGGTTATAGCGATAGTCGGCCCGACCGCAAGCGGTAAGACAGCTTGTGCAATTGATTTAGCCAAAAATATCGGCGGAGAAATTGTATCGGCTGATTCGAGGTTAGTTTATAAGGGTTTTAATATTGGAACGGCAAAACCTACTATTGAGGAGAGAATGGGTATCCCTCATTATATGATTGATATTGTTGAGCCGGAAGATGAATATTCTGCAGGTCGTTATGTTAAAGATGCTGAAATTGTGATTGAAGACATAATATCAAGAGGTAAAATTCCTATTATAACCGGTGGAACAGGGCTTTATATAAATATGCTGTTGATGGATTATAATATGCCAAACGCAGCTCCTGATTATGAACTCAGACAAGAACTCAAAAAACTTGAAAATCCATACGAAATGCTTTGTGAACTGGACGAATCTTATGCGAAAAATATTGATAAAAACGATAAAAAAAAGATTATTCGTGCAATAGAAATTATTAAAGTATCTGGTAAATTACCTGAACGTAATATTGAACCTTCCAAAAAATATGATGTTGAATGGATTGGCTTGAATTTCCCACGTGAGGAATTGTACAGACGTATTAATCTTCGTGTGGATAAGATGATTGAGGATGGTTTGATTGAAGAAACAAAGGAACTTCTAAAAAAACATGGCAGGATTAATAATATTTTGTACACAATAGGTTATCAGGAGATGACGGCTTATCTTGACGGAGTATTGACATTAGATGATGCTGTGGATAAGCTTAAACAAAATACCAGAAGATACGCAAAAAGGCAGCTTACCTGGTTTAGAAAAAATTCTGATATAAAATGGAATTTTTATCCTGAAAAGTTGAAAAAATAGTTCAAATTTGATAATATATACAAAAAGGGATTGTGTTATGAATATTGATAAAATTAAAAAAGTAGGTATTGTTACAGGGATAGTGTTTTTAACGGCATATATAATTTTTCTGATTTTGCCATTAATTTTGTCGCCTATATTAAATTCTTACAATGAACAAATTTCAGTAATGATAAAAGATTCTACCGGTTATGATGTAAAACTGGAAAAAATCGGTGTTGTTACCGGATTTAATCTTTCTGCGGGTATTAGTGTTGATCATGCAGAGTTTATGATACCCGGCGGAGAACAGTTTTTATCGGTTGATGATTTTAAGGCTAAATTAGCGTTATTGCCGATTTTAGCCGGAAAAATACAGGCTGATTCAGTAACTGTTGATAATTTGTCTGCTTATTTGAAAATTCGTCAGGACGGACATTTTTTAATTGAAGAATACATGCCTCAGCCGGATCCTGATAAACCTGCTCAAAATATTCAGCCGCTTCCGTTTGGATTTAAACTCTCTAATCATATGCCAAACATTATCGCTAAAAGTTATGACATTACTTTTGTTGATATGGCTTCTAAAAGTGAATATTCAATTGCCGGTGAAAATCTTAAATTAACTGATTTTATTCTTGATAAAAAGTTTAAATTCTCTACAAATGGATTTATGACATTAAATTCTCAAAAACAGTTTAATTATGATGTAAAATTGTATAATAAATTAATGCCTGAAATTTCTTTAAATGATATGGTTTTCAATCCGGAACCGGTATCAGAAACCGCACAGCCTGCTGCTGCATTTAATGTGATTGATATTTTTAAGGCGTTAAATAAATCTGAGCTTGCAGCTGATTGAGCTGTCGATTTAAATATTCTCGGAAAATTTGATGATATAAAGCTTGATGGTTTTGTTAATATTGATAATATCTCTTTAAAAGTCGACAAAAATAAGCTTCCGGCAAGCTTTTTACATATGAATGCAAAAAATAACAATGTAGATTTAGATGTTAATTTATTCTCTGCTCAAAATGAAAAAACAGTCCTTACCGGGAATTTTAAAACCGGTAAAAATCCAAAATTTGATATGAATTTTACTTCAAATGCACAGGTAAACAATGTTTTTAGAATTTTTAACAGTCTTGCAAAAGCCTTTAATTACAACGATTTAGAAACTCTTTCCGCAACAGGCGGTATTGATGCTGATTTAAATATTAAATCTGATTTAAAACATGTTAAGTCAAACGGATATTTGAAAATACCTTCAGTTGACATAAATTATAAACTTTATAATTTGTCAATAAACGATATAACAGCGGATATAGATTTTAATAATATGGTAAATATAAAAGATGCCGGATTTAAAATTATGGGGCATCCTTTAACAGTTAAAGGTACAATCAAGGCAGATTCTGATACTGATATACATGTCAATGCTGACAACCTTCAGCTAAAAGGGTTAGTTGCAGCAGCAGGACAAATGCAGCTTTTAAAGGATAATAAATTTAATTCGGGAACAGTTTCTCTTGATGCTTCGGTTAAGGGTAAGCTATCGGATATTATTCCTTCTGTTGATCTTTTTGTTAACGGAGTAGACATTAAAAACATTCCTTCTAATACTAGAGTCAGCATGAATGAGGCTAAGTTTTCTATTATTCCTGAAAATAAAAAATTTAACGGTAACTTAGCTCTGCATAATTTAAAAATTACTAATCCTGCCGCAATACTGGATGTTCCTGATACTGAAGTCGTTATTGGGGACAAAAATATTGATATTAAGAAAGCATACGTGCTTTTAAATAACTCTAGAGTTGATATAACCGGCGGTGTTGAAAACTATATAAACGATAAATTTAAAATTAATATAGCTGCAGATGGATTTATATTGGCAAATGATATTAAATCCATGCTCCCTAAAGAATTTCAGCCTGCAGCAACAGGTAAAATGCCTTTAAAAATTTCTGTATCCGGAAATTCTAAAATTCAGGATATTGTAATTAATTTAACGGCTAATCCGTCTAATTATGCAGCAATTTTGGATATAGATTTACTTAAAGGTAAAAATACCGTGATAAATTCTAACATAAGAATTGCTGATGATTCTGCCAAATTTACCAATACCGGGATTTATGCGGCTAATATTCCTGTGGTAGTATTAGAGGGGGGGATAAACAATCTTTCTAAATCCCAAAAATTAGATATGAGATTGTCTGTACCCAAAAAACTGTCTTTCCCTATACCTGGGTTTAAGAGTTCAAACATTTCTTTGAGGGGAGATATTGATATAACTGGAAGCTTGCAAAATCCATATCTAAAAGGTTTGGTAAGTATTCCGTCAATAACTATACCTGATATGCTTTTGACCATAAATAATTTGGTTGCAAACGTTAACGGCCCTGTATTAAAAGGTAATGGAACTATACAGTCATTACAATCCGGCGGTATTGCGGCACAAAACCTTGCGGCTGAATTCTTATTAAAGAATTATAGTGTTTTCTATCTAAATAATATTGCCGGAGATGCATTTGACGGAAAAATTTCAGGGAATGTATCTTACGGTATAAATGACGGAAAAATTAAAGTTAATATGACAGGCAGCGGAATGAATGCTGTTAAAGCGATTGAGGGTGCTGCGGGTATTAAAAATGCCTTATCCGGAACATTAGGCTTTAGTGCTGATGTTACAACAAAAGGGGCTACCGATGTTGATATGATGAAAAATCTTATCGGCAGTGTTAATTTTAGTATTGCTAACGGAAAATTCTTGAATGTAGGACGTTTTGACAGTTTATTATATGCTCAAAATATTTTAGCTAATGCGGTTTTAAAAACAGCTGTAACCTCTGTTACATCACTTCCGTTAATACAAAATACAGCAGAATTTAAATCACTTAAAGGAGATTTGATATTTGACAACGGATGGGCAAAAATTAATTCTATAACGTCATCAGGGCCATTAATGGCTTATTATATCACAGGACGGTATAATCTTCTAAACGGTACTACTAATGCAGTTGTATTGGGTAGGCTTGACTCTAAAGTGGTTGCTTTGTTGGGACCTTTAGGTGATTTGTCTGTGGAGAAATTAACTTCTTATATACCTAAATTCGGTACGTTGACAGGCATGTTAATAAATTCTATGACAACGGATCCTGAAAAAGAAAATACTGCTAATATACCTGATATTTCATCAGATAGTTATAAGGATTTTAAGGTAGAATTTAATGGCGGTGTGGAGAGTGCTTCGTCTGTTAAATCGTTTAAATGGTTATCAAAATGCGATACATCTGCGATAGATATGACAGATACTATTGACAGTGTTAAACAAGATTTAACAAATACAAAAGATGCATTGAAAAATTCAATAGAGGACTCAAAACAACAGCTAATTGATGCAAAAGAAAATTTAAAAAATTTATTTAAATTTTAAAGTATGCAAGCAAGCACCATAAGCAGAATAGTACCTATTTGAAAAGCTGTTGCCATATTTTGCGAGAATTTATTATTGTCGTATTTTGTGGCACTTTTTTGGGCACGATAAGCACTGGCAATTCTTTGGGCTCGTGTTTCATTGTCATCTTGTGTGAACTGGGTACCGAACATTGCACTTTCAAGTCTTGCAAGTCTGTTTTCAATTGCATCATTTTTGAATGATCTGTTAAGTACGGATTTTTCTACTGTGGTTATGTTGGCTTTTTTAACCGGCTTAGTACCGTTTCTAGCCGCATTATATGCATCGTAATCAAATTGGTTGGGCGATTCATATCTGTCAAGATGATAATTTTTTTCTAATGGCATTACATCTTCGTCATAGAACATATTTGCAGATTGTGCTATTTGATTTTGCATAAAACCGGAAGGCTTTAGTTCAGCTTTCAGCCTGTCTACTCTTGAGGATAAATCATCGGTAAAGCTTTGGCCAAATGTTTCTTGTTCAAGCTTTGATAATCTTTCCGTTATGTCTTTATTCCCAAATTTTTGGTTAAAAACTATCATTTCAAGTTCGTCAACGGCAGGATACTCTATGCCTGCATCTGCAAGTTCAATTACTTCTTCTTCCTCGGCAAATGTATCTTCTTTTGGCGTAATCTCTTGTCCCATAAGGTCTGTTGATAAGTCTGTCCTTAATTTTGCTATTCTTTGTTCTGCACTGCCCTGCGATACTTTACCATATACACTGTTTTCTATTCTGTCCAGCCTGTTTGTATCGTCTTCTGTATCATATTGAAAACCGTATAATATGTTCTCTATCTTCCCAAGTGTCGGGCTAAGCGTGCTCGAATAGCATGTATTTATTGTTAATAGTATTGCAATTACTAAAACTATTTTACGCATAAGAACTCCTTACACTTTAGAATAGTTTTTTTTATAACCGAATACTATTCTACATTTCAGGAGTTTAATTTTTATAGAAAACAAGTAATTCTGTTTAAGTATAAAGTACTAAATTATTTTTTATGCAGTACTTTTGACCTAGTTTCTTTTAAAACCGACAGTCTTTCTTTCAGATTTATATCCTTTTTCTTCTATTTTTAAATTTTCATTTTTAGTAATTTCATTGAAGAAATCTTCTTTATTAATAAGTCTTCTGCCATCTTTTCTTGCAGCATCTGAAGCTTTATCGGTAATTATGACGATTGCACTTGAAGGAAAACCTGCCATTTTTTCTGCAATTTCAGCCAAATCCTCTTCTGATTCGGCTAAAGGAATACCTTTTAATCTCTGTGCAAGCGATTTGTAGATTATTTGCTCCCTGGTTTTTTGATTAGGTAATGGAATATAAATTTGTTCATCAAATCTTCTTTTTATTGCAGGGTCTATTATATCATATTTGTTTGTAGCTGCAATTACAAAAATATTTCTATCTCTTGCTGTTTCAATTAAGTTCAAAAGAGTTCCCATTTGTTTTAAATCTTCTGCGGAGGCATAGTCATCACGGGATTTAGTAAGCCCGTCAATTTCATCAATAAGCATAAAGCAAGGTTTACCGGTTTCTTTTGCTTGTTTTGCAACATAATCAAATGCTTTTTGATAATTTAAAGACGTAGCATTTATATAAGGTGAGCCGGCTTTACTTATTTTTAATTTATATAAAGGTAAATCTGCTTCTTGAGAAAGAGCTTCAGTTATTGTCGTTTTTCCGCATCCCGGAGGTCCGTATAACATAACACCTCTTGGCGGACGTTTACCATAGTCTTCAAAATCCATTTCGGCTTCTTCAGGGTGTGTCGTTGGATAGATAATTTTATCGTATAGTTCTTCTTTTAAGTTTTCCATTCCCCCTAAACTATCAAAGTTTTTCGGGCTAAATTCGTTCGGTATATATTTTTCAACAATGTCGGAATCATTATTTTGGGATATAAATTTAACGCCAGCTTCGTTGGCTTCATCTGTATCATCAGTTTCATCAGTATCGTCAGTTTCATCTGTTTCATCTGTTTCATCTAAATAATTGCGTTCTTTAATATCCGCTAGTACTTGTATTAATCCATTTCCAATGCTATACATCCATAGTGCATCCTCATCTTTTTTGTTTAATATTGCATTATATGCATCTGTTTCATATGAATATTTCTCACGTGCACAGTAATTCATATCAGGATATTTTAATTCTACTAAATTTGCTAAACTAAGTTTAGGATTAATGAACGTTTGATATAATGTATATTTTTCTTCACTATTTGCAGCAGATCTTAATTCATTTTCTGTATTATTACAAAAATTGTTTAATTGTTTTAATGCTTTTGCTTCATTAGAATTATCTTTTTCTATTCTTTTATTAAGCTCATTGCTCAATTCTTTGTTGTAACCAAAAGCAGGTGTTGTGTAATTTATTCGTTGTATTCTCATAATATTACCTTTCTGAGAATATATAAAATCAAAGAAAAAATTTTTTGCTATCAAATTATTTTAATTTTTTTAAAGCATCCAATTCGTCTTGATAAGGTGAAATAGCAGTGATTTTTTCGATTATTTCAGGAAGTTTATCACATACATAATCAATTTCTTTTTCTGTTGTAAATCTGCTCAGAGAAAATCTTATACTACCATGAATAGCTGTAAACGGGACATTCATGGCTCTCAGAACATGACTCGGCTCCAAAGATCCTGAAGTACAAGCACTGCCGGAACTTGCACAAATTCCTAAATCACTTAAATGTAATAAAATAAGTTCACCCTCAACGTATTCGAACCCGATATTTGTTGTATTCGGTACACGATTTGTAACACCGGTATTTAATCTGGCGTTATATATACGTTTTAGAATTGTGGTTTCAAGTTTGTCACGTAAACGTTTTACTTCTGTTGTTTCATATTTTAACCCGTCCATTGCAAGCTCTGCAGCTTTTGCCATACCAGCAATATATGGAACGTTTTCAGTTCCGGCTCTTTTTCCACGTTCTTGATGTCCGCCTACAATCAGCGGTGTGATTAGAGTTTTGGAGTTGATATATAAAGCTCCAACACCTTTTGGAGCATGGAATTTATGACCTGAAATACCAAGCAAGTCTATGCCCATTTCTTGTACATCCATTGGGATTTTACCGGCTACTTGAACTGCATCAACAAAAAATTTCGTTTCAGGGTTCTTTGATTTAATTATTTCTGAAATTTTTTGAATAGGGAAAATTACACCGGTTTCGTTATTTGCCCACATTATTGATACAAGTACAGTGTCTGAATTTATAGCATTTTCTAACTGTTCTAAATCTAAATCTCCGTTTGAATTTACACCGATATAATCAACTTTATAACCTTGTTTTTCCAATGTTTGATATAAATTTAGCACACACGGATGTTCTACTTTTGAGGTTATAATATGTTTTTTGGATTTATTATAATTCAGTACGCCTTTAATTGCTGTATTAGCACTTTCAGACCCGCAGGATGTGAAGATTATTTCTTTTTCGTCTTTTGCATTTATAAAATCTTTAATAACGCCACGGGCATCCTTTAAAACGTTTGAGGCTTTTTTACTAAAATTGTACATACTTGAAGGATTCGCATATTCTGTTGTTAAATATGGCATCATAGCTTCAAGAACTTTATCGTCTATTTTTGTTGTAGCGTTGTTATCTAAATATATCATACTTCTATAACCTCAATATTCTCATCCAATGCAGTTCTAAGTGTTTGTTCAACAAATCTTTTAATAGTTAATGTGGCATTTTTACAGGAAGAACATTTCCCGTGAAGTTTTACATAAACTTTATTTCCGTCAATATCCATTAAATTTATGTCACCGCCGTCTTTTTGAAGTTCGGGAGAAATTTGTGTTTCAATTATATTATTTATCTTTAAAATTCTTTGAGTCGGGGAAAGCTGATTTTCTGTTTTTTCTTTAGCATAATAAGTATTTATAATATCTTGAATAAGGCCTTTGCATTTACCGCAGGCTCCGCCTGCTTTTGTATAATTTGTTACTTCTTCAACAGTTTTTAAACCATTTTGTTTAATAGCATCCCAAATAAGGTTTTCAGTTACGTTAAAGCAGGTACACACAATTTTTTCAGCTTTTTCGGGTTCTCTTAAGTCGTCCAAATCCTGATAATCATCGCCATAACCTTTTAATGCATCTTCCAGTGCTTCATAACCCATTACGGAACAATGCATTTTTTCAGGCGGAAGTCCGCCTAATTGATCTGCAATATCTTTATTGGTAATTTTTCTGACTTCATCAAGTGATTTGCCGATTATCATTTCGGTCAATATACTTGAACTTGCGACGGCAGAGCCGCAGCCAAAAGTTTGAAACTTAGCATCTGTAACTATGTTATCTTTAATTTTTAAATATATTTTCAACTGATCACCACATGCAAGTGAGCCTGCTATACCAATGGCATCTGCATCGTCAATTTTACCGACGTTTCTCGGGTTTCTGTAGTGATCCATTACTTTTTCCGAATAATCCCACATTTATTTTATGCTCCTTTTTAATCTAATTTTAACTCAAAAATTTTATCTCGAAGAATTATTAATATAAAATTAATTTTTGACTAGTTTTATCTGCTGTTATTTTGGCCTCGACTCCATATGGAAGAGTAATTTTTTCTGTATCGTGCGTTATTTTAAATCCGCCTAATACGGGTATGTTTAAGCTATGTCCTAATTCATTAAAAAATTCATCCAGCCACTGTTCATTATCCACATCTAAAAAATCTCCAAGAACAATCCCTTTGACTTTCTGCTTAAATTCATCAATATTTATAAGCTGCGTAAACATTTTATCTATTTTGTATGCAGGTTCATTCAGGTCTTCCGCAAAAAATATAAAATCTTTTTCGGGTAAAAAGTCTTGTCCGCATAGTGAAACTATAGTTGATAAGTTTCCGCCAAAAAGTATACCTTTGGCTTGTCCGTTTTTATAGATTTTAGATTTTGCCGGTTGATACTCGAGTTCATCTTCGTTCAAAGCCTTGAAAAAAGAATTGATAGTAAATTCGTCAGGTTCTTCAACACCAAAATCGCTTTGAGCAAGCGGTCCCCAATAGGTTATTAAATTGGATTTTTTTAGTATCATAGCTGAAAGTGCCGAAATATCTGAGTATCCGCAAAAAATTTTTGGATTATTTTTTATAAGTTCGTAGTCAATTTTGTTTATTAATCTTATTGCTCCATAACCTCCACGCATACAAATTATGGCATTTATTTCAGGATTTTTAAAAAATTTATGCAGCTGATCAATTTTTTGCTCATCAGTTCCCGCCAAATATCTGAACTTATCGAACGCATTACTGCTTAAAACGGTTTTATAGCCTTTTGCTTCGAAAAATTTTCTTGCACGTAATACGTTTTCCTCGCTCTCTACTGCTCCGGCTGTGGCGAGAATTCCAATTGTGTCACCTTTTTTTAATTTTGGAGGTTTAATTAAGTTCATAAATTTGTCCTTTTTGATAATCTTTTGCTATAATTATATCATGAATGAAAAATATATACCGCTGTATCGCAAGTATCGTCCGCAAAAATTGGATGAGCTCGTCGGTCAGGAACATATAAAAAATGCATTAACAAATGCGATTAAGTTAAACAAAATATCTCATGCATATCTCTTTACAGGGCCTAGAGGTACGGGAAAAACTTCTACTGCACGTATTTTTGCAAAATCATTAAACTGTAAAAACGGCCCGACCATTGATCCTTGCGGGGTTTGTGAAAGCTGTGTTGATATTACTAATGCTGTCCCGATGGATGTTATTGAAATTGACGCAGCAAGTAATCGTAAGGTTGAGGATGCTCAAAATATTTTGGAAAAAATACTTTATGCACCTGTTTATGGAAAATATAAAATTTATATCATAGACGAAGTTCATATGCTTTCAAACACTGCATTCAATTCTTTACTAAAAACATTAGAAGAACCTCCTGAAAACGTTATTTTTATTCTTGCAACAACTGAAGTTCATAAGGTTTTAGATACTATAAAAAGCAGATGCCAGCGTTTTGATTTCAGAAGAATTACAACTGATGATATTGTTAAGCATTTGAGGTTTATAGCTGATAAAGAAGAAATTGATATAACTGATGAGGCGTTGTTTGCCATTGCAAAAAATTCTGCCGGCGGTATGCGTGATAGTATTGCTCTTTTAGATCAGTTAAGTGTTTTGGAAAAAACTATTGATGTTGATGATATTAATCAGCTTTTAGGAAGAATTTCATTTGATATATTAAAAACTTTGGCGGATGCAATTATATCTTCAAATCCGCAAGAAGCTTTGCATTTGCTTGAAAATATTTATAATTCGGGTAACGAGCCTGTTCAAATTTTGACAAATTTTTTAGATTATTTAAAAAATCTTTTAATAGTTAAAAACTGCAGTGAAAATATAATTTTCGAACTTACACAATTAAATGACGCACAGTTATCTGAATTAAAAACACAGTCAAATAATATTGAAACACATCAAATTATATCTTTAACGGATAAATGTGCGGCTTACATAAAAGAAATTAAATTAACAAATAACCCAAGGCTTTGGCTGGAGGTAGCAATAATTGATTTGGCAAATTTGGCTGAGAATACAAAGCTTGAAGATTTGCAAAAACGATTGACGCTTTTAGAATATGGTCAAGGTTCAGCACCGTCGCTGCCATCAAAACCGGTAATTCATGAAAAGCCGGCGGTTGCCAAAGTAATCCCTGATAATGTTGTAAAAGAGGATATAAAAACTTCAGAGAAAAAAGAAGTCGAAAAAACAGCCGAAGTTGAAGAATTTTCGCCGATGCCCAAGGCTCAATCTGTTGACGTATCAAATGATATTTCTGTTGTTTGGGCTCGATTAATCGAAAATATATCAAGCCCGCCGACAAAATCTCTTTTAAAACAGTGGGCAAATCCTGTTAAGCTTACTTCTGAAAGTGTTATTATAAGTATTAACAGTGAAAATCTTTTAAAGCAATTTACAGAAGGCAATAAGCGAAAAATACTTGCGGATGGTGTACATAAACTTTTTGGAACAGAAGATACAAATATTCTTGTAAGACTTCCGCAGCCTGACGACAAGAAAGTTTTGGAGGCGGAAGCTCCCGTTAAAGTTGAACCTGTTTTACCTGCTGCAAAACCTCAGCCTGAAGTTTCAAGCGAAGATATTGAAGAGGCAAGCGAACAAATGAACGTTAATGAAGAGGTAAAACCCGTAAAAAATATTCCCTCAATGCATTCCGACATGGTAAATATGGTTGTTGATCTTTTTGACGGTAAATTTATTGAATAGTGGCATACCAAAAACCATAACCTACAACGCTTGACGTGTCGTGATTTGTTTTAGCAGAGTTAGTAAGTGTTATATTAACGAATTTTTCGTTATCTTTAAGATATTGTATTGCTGCACATATGCCTACGGCTCCATCAGCAAGTTCAATATCCAAATCCTGAATTATTTTTCTTTCAATCATTCTTGATGTTTGTTCGTCAAGTTTTTTTGATTCTCTTTCGGGAACTAACCGGCTTAAATTTGATACTATAACTGTTGCACTTTTTTCTGTGTCAATACAGTTTTGTAAATTATTATAATCTTCGCAGCCATATATTATGGGTGTCACTGTCGCATTCGGAAAGAGATATTTAATAAACGGCAGTTGAACTGTTAGAGCATTTTCATTTTCAAAAATATCGTTATTTATTTCAAGATTCGCCGGAGAAATTTTTATTTTGCCAAATGGTGTTAAAAATGCCTCTGCATCGCAGCTCACACTCCCAAATATTCTGCTGTATATTGCAGGTGCGATAATAATAATATTCTCTATGCTCTCGTCTATATAATTATATGCCGTAACTGCATTTTTCCCTATAAAATCATGTCCTGCGTGCGGTACTATAAGTAACCTTGATTTAATGTTTGTTTTTTGGGCTGGTTTAAATATTTTTAGAAGTGCTTTTTTATCCGAAGGGTAAAATTTCCCCTCTGCTTTTGGTAAAATTTCCATAAAAATATTATAATCCGGCTGTATAAATTTTTATATTGGATAGTATGTTAATAAAATATCAGGCCCGAAAAATTCAACGTTATCAATTTTAAAATTTAAACACTGATTAATATTTTCAATAGATTGAAAATCAAAGCAGGAAGTTGATTTATTGTCGCCTGTAATTTTCGGTGCCAGAAAATGATAAATTTTGTCGGTATATTTTAAAGCTCTGCCGCCAAGCTTTCCCCCGCTTTCTATTAATACGCTCATTATTCCAAGCTCATATAACTTTTCAAAAACAAATTCAAGACTTATTTTACCGTCTTTTACAGGCGTTTTTATAAAATTAAGATTTCCGGCAATATTGTCCATTTCTTCATTAAAAATATATATTTCCCCCTGCTTGTAAATATTTGATTTTAAATCGGTTTTTAATGTCCTGTCCAGTATTACCTTTTTGCGGTGTATCATATTCGGATTATCCGCAATAATCGTTGAAGAACTTGTCATAATAGCATCATATCTGTTTCTTATTATTCTAACGTGTTCTCGTGCCTTTTCAGAGGTAATCCATTTGGAAGAGCCGCTTGATGTAGCAATTTTGCCATCTAAGGTGGAGGCTGTTTTTATTGCTATAAATGTTTTTTGTTCGGTCATATTTTTTATAAATATTTCGTTGAGTTTTTTACACTCTTCTTCCAAAACACCTGTTGTTACATTGATTCCTGCATCTTGCAGTTTTTTTATGCCCGATACTACAGGGTTGGGATCTCTCATGCCTATAACTACATTTTTAATGCCCTTTTCAATAATTATATCTGTGCAGGGCGGTGTTTTACCAAAATGCGAACACGGCTCAAGGTTTACATATAATGTATCTCCCCTGTCAATTTTTAGCAAAGCATCACGCTCTGCGTGATTTTCACCATATTTTTTGTGATATCCGGTTGCTATTATGTTATCAAATTCATCGGTTACAACGCAGCCTACAAGCGGGTTAGGCGATGTTAATCCTTCTCCCTTTTTTGCAAGTTCTATGCATTTTTTCATATAGTTTTGTTGCATATTTGTATTTTACATTAAAATATGTTAGATTTAAATAGATAAGGAGAATTTATATGGTAGATATTAAATACATAGGACATAGTGCGTTTCAAATTACCAATGGAGAAAATGCTGTTTTAATTGATCCCCTGGTAAATATTAACCCGAAATACGATTGGAAAAAACAACCGGTAAAAGATATTTTATTAACTCACGCACATGCTGATCATTTAGGTCAAGCAATAGAAATAGCAAAAGATTTGGATATAGTTATAACAGCAGTGCCGGAATTGGCTGCTTATTGCAGTTCTCAAGGTGCTAAAACTAAGCCTGTGTCTTTGGGAAGCTGGCTGAATTATTCATGGGGAAAAGCCGTATTTTTACCGGCATTTCATTCAAGCTCATTGCCTGATGGCAGTTACGGCGGTTGTGCTGCAAGTATTTTTATGGATATAGAAGGCATTAGAATATACCATGCCGGTGATACTTGCCTTACTTCCGAAATGAAAACTATTAAAGAACTTTATGCTCCGCAGATTGCTATGCTGCCTATTGGCGGAAATTATACTATGGATGTTGATCATGCTGCTATTGCAGCCAAGTGGCTTGGGGTTAGAACGGTTATTCCTATGCATTATGGAACCTTCCCTGAAATTGAGGCTGATGTCGAGAAGTTTATTAAACTGGTTAATATGAATAATACCACTGTAGGTGTTTTAAATCCTGAAGAAATATAGTATTAGTGAGGCATTATGAATATCTTATTTGTTATTGACAGAGTAGAACTTAAATATTTTGAGTTCAATAATTTAGTGACTAATTTTTGGTTGATTAAAGAATTTTTAGAAAGAAACAATGAAGTTTTTATAACAACAATTGATAAATTGTCATTAAACGATGGTATTGCTTATGCTTCAGGTTATTATAGTTTTTTAAAAGAGGGAAATATATTTTTAGACAAAACAAAATATTATAAGCAAAAAATTGAGGACTTCAGGCTTGTAATGTTTCGTCCTGATCCTCCTGTTGATTTGGATTATATTAATGCAACTTATGTATTTGATTTTGTGGACAGGAATAAGACTTTTGTCGTTAACGATACAAAATCTATTCGTGATTTTAACGAAAAAATGCATGCGGTTTTGTTTAAAGAATTTATGCCAAAAAATTTAGTATCATCTTCCAGGCAAGAAATTATTGAATTTTTAAAAGAAAATAAGGAAATAATTTTAAAACCGCTAAACAAATGTTTTGGAGCGGGTGTTATGTATTTAAAAGAAGGTGACAAGAATACTTCTGTAATTATAAATTCGGTCACTAATAACGAAACTAATTTGGTTATGGTGCAAAAATATCTTCCTGAAGCTATTTACGGCGATAAACGTGTTTTAATGGCCGGTGGTGAAGTGTTTGACTATTGTGTCAGAAAACTTCCGAGCAACAATGATTTTAAATTTAATGAGCATAATGACAAATGTGTTGTAAAAGAAGTTTTGACAGCTCAGGAAAAAGAAAATTTTACGCCAATTGCACAAAAACTTAATTCGATGGGAATATATACGGCTGGACTGGACGTTGTCAGCGGTAAAATTTTGGAAGTAAATGTTACAAGCCCCTGTTATTTCATTAAAGAAATTAATAATGCATTTGGTATAAATTTTGAAAAAATCCTGACAGATAAAATATTTGATAAAATCTGTGCGTTATGCTCTTGAAAACACTTCTACGTCAATGTCATCGAAGGTATTAGTGTTAAAATAAGCACATGATGCAACCATTGCGGCATTATCAGTGCAATATTTCATTATAGGTGCATTAACTCTGTAACCTTCGTTTTCAAGTGAAAATATTTTTTTCCTTATTTCAGAATTTGCCGCAACCCCTCCTGCAATGACAATTTGTTTATATCCGCTTGCTTCCAGTGCCTTTTTAACTTTTTTGTATAAAGTTGAAGACACACATTCTTGAAAACTTGCACAAATATCGTTTACCGGAAGTTCTTTGCCGTCAAAAGATTTTACCAAACGTAATACAGCTGTTTTTAAGCCGCTAAAACTAAAATTATATCCGTCAACTTTAGCTTCCGGAAGCTTAAATGCGTTTGGATTGCCTTCTTTTGCAAGCTTATCGAGAACAGGACCTCCGGGATACGGTAATCCTATTAGTCTTGCAACTTTATCATAGGCCTCACCAACTGCATCATCAATTGTTTCGCCTATAATTTCCTGTTTTGAATATGATTGAACATCGATTATTTGAGTATGCCCCCCGCTTACAAGCAGTGCAATATACGGCGGCTCAAGGTCTGTATCAATGTAATTTCCGCAAAGATGTGCGTTTAAATGATTAACGCCTATAAAAGGTTTATCATACACTAAGGCTAAAGTTTTTGCGGCATTTAATCCGACTAAAAGACACCCGACAAGCCCCGGACCTACTGTTCCTGCAAAGGCAGTTATCTGTTCGGGCTTTAATCCTGATTGCTTAAATGCTTCATCTATTACGGCATTTACAGATTCTAAGTGTTCTCGTGCCGCAATTTCAGGAATTACTCCTCCAAATTTGGCATGTGTTTTTATTTGTGAGGCAACTACATTTGCTATTACTTCACGTCCGTTTTTAACTATTGCACATGCCGTTTCATCACAACTTGACTCCAATGCCATAATATAGCAATCAGGTTCAATTTGAACGGGTGTTTTACTAAATAATGTATATTTTGTCATTTTCATAGTATTATTGTAATACAAAGAGGAAAATAAATGCAATTTTTAGATAAAAGTAAAATAAGAATTGTTTCCGGCAGAGGCGGAAATGGTATGGTAGCCTGGCGAAGGGAAAAATATGTTGATAAAGGCGGTCCGGCAGGCGGTGATGGCGGTTCAGGCGGTGATGTCTATTTAATTGCAGATGAGAATATGTCTACTCTAATGGATTTTAAATATAAATCTGTATTTAAGGCTGAAAATGGCGAAAATGGCGGAATAAAAAATATGCATGGCAAATCAGCGAAAGATTTGGTAATAAAAGTGCCCGTAGGAACTGTTGTTAAGGATATAAAATCAGGGAATGTTATTGCAGATTTAAAAGAGCACGGACAAAAAGTTTTGGCAGCTAAAGGCGGTCGTGGCGGCAGAGGAAATGCACGGTTTGCAACTGCTCAGAAGCGTGCCCCGCAATTCTGTGAACCGGGTGAACCCGGAATTGAAAGAGAATTAGAATTAGAACTTAAACTTATTGCTGATGTTGGTTTATTAGGTATGCCTAATGCCGGAAAATCAACACTTATCAGCAGAATTTCTTCTGCTAAACCTAAAATTGCTGATTATCCGTTTACAACTTTAATCCCTAATCTCGGTGTTGTTAAAAAACGTTCCGGCGATGGCTATGTTGTTGCTGATATTCCTGGTTTAATCGAAGGTGCCAGCGAGGGAGTCGGGCTTGGACATGATTTTTTACGCCATATTGAACGCTGTAGATTTTTAGTTCATCTTGTTGATTTGACCGCTGAAAACCCTGTTGAAAACTTCAAAATCATTAATGATGAGTTAAAAAAACATTCCGATGAACTCGCTAATCTTTATCAGATTGTTGCTTTGAATAAAATTGATTCTGTCGAACCCGAAAAACAGTCTGAATTCTTTAATGAATTTAAAAAGCTTTCAGCTGATGTATTTTTAATCTCTGCTGTTACAGGTGAAAATTTAGATAAATTGGTAGATTTCATGTCTGTTAAAGTCGATGAAATTGAACACCATTCTGCTGATATTGTTGTCGAAGATGATTTGGCTGCTTATGATAATGATGACAGTAATTTTGAGGTTATTAAAGTTTATAAAGATACCTTTATTGTTCAGGGCGGTAAAATTAAAAGACTGGCTAATGTTACTGACGCTAGAAATACCGAACAGGTTATTAGATTACAAAATATTTTAATTAATATGGGTGTATTTACAGAACTTAAAAAATATGGTATAAAAGATGGTGATACAATTATTATCGGTCATCTTGAATTAGTATATTATGATGATCAAATGTACGGAGGATAACAAAATGGTTGGAAAGGTTGATACAGCAAGCGTTTTAATAGCGAGAAATGACGGGGGGGGGCGACCCTTCAAGGCTTAATTGTCAGGCTTTTCGGGGGTATGCATAGATTAAATACCGCTATAAATTGGGGATTAAGTGGTGTTGACTATAGATTAAAAACAAACTATAATTCTAGTATGAAGAATTATAGTGATAGGAAAAGAGCGTTTACATTAGCGGAAGTATTAATTACGATAGGAGTAATCGGAATAGTAGCTGCATTAACTGTTCCTACATTAGTTTCAAAAATACAAGATCAAGTGT
>CALUSG010000055.1 GCA_944323365.1 Candidatus Gastranaerophilales bacterium | reverse complement strand
ACGGTTTTCCCATACCCTTTGCAACAACAGCTGCATGGGAAGTCATACCGCCTCTAAGTGTTAATACGCCCTGAGATTCTATCATACCATGTATGTCATCCGGGCAAGTTTCAATACGAACAAGAATTACCTTTTCGCCAGCCTTACCACGGGAAGCGGCTTCTTCCGTATCGAAAACAATTTTACCAACAGCAGCTCCCGGAGATGCCGCAAGCCCTTTAGCAATTTGTTTTGCTTCTTTCTTTGCCGCAGGGTCAAAACAAGGCAGCAATACCTGGTAAATTTGGTTTGCATCAACAAGCTCAATAGCCCGTTCTTTATCTATAATGCCTTCTTCTGCCATTTCAACCGCAATTCTTACAGAAGCAGCGGCTGTTCTTTTACCGTTACGTGTTTGCAGGATATACAATTTACCTTTTTCAATTGTAAATTCCATATCCTGAACATCTTTGTATCCACGCTCAAGTTTTTTAGCAATATCAACATATTCGTGGTATAAATCAGGCATTTCATGTTCAAGTTCAGCAATAGGTTTAGGAGTTCTGATACCTGCAACTACGTCTTCACCTTGAGCATTTGTCAAATATTCCCCGTAAATTTTGTTTTCACCGGTAGAAGGATTTCTTGTAAACGAAACACCGGTTGCACAATCATCGCCCATATTTCCAAATACCATCGTTTGAACGTTAACGGCAGTACCGTAATTGTGATCAATTTTGTAATGATTTCTGTACGCAACGGCACGAGGGATATTCCAGGATCTAAATACTGCCTCAATTGCTTCTTCCAATTGAACATACGGATCCTGAGGAAATTCTTTGCCGGTTTCCCTTTTAATTAATTCTTTATATGGTTCAATTAAAGATTTCCAATCATCTGCTGTCAAATCAGTATCTGATTTGTAGCCTTTTTCCTCTTTAATCTTATCGAGATAATCTTCAAACTTTTGTCTGTCGATATCCCAGGCTACAGAACCAAACATAGTAAGGAAACGACGGTATGAGTCATAACAAAATCTAGGATTATTTGTTAATCTAACCATAGCTTCAACAGTTTGGTCATTTAAACCTAAATTCAAAATTGTTTCCATCATACCAGGCATTGAAAGTCTAGCTCCTGATCTTACAGAAACAAGCAAAGGATTTTGAGAATCTCCGAATTTTTTACCGGCCTGTTCTTCAACTTCCTTCAAATAATACTTAACTTCATCCATCAACCCTTCAGGCATTTTGTTTCCGTGATTAATGTAATCCATACAAGTTTCAGTTGTAATAGTTAACCCCGGAGGAACAGGTAGTCCCAAATTGGTCATTTCGGCAAGGTTTGCACCTTTACCACCGAGAAGATTACGCATGCCGGCATTACCCTCTCTAAAAAGCCATACTCTTTTTTCTGTCATATCTTTTCTCCTGTTTATTAAAATAAATTAAACGACTATACAGTTATAATAACACAAAAAAATAAACATGCATATAAAAAAAGCGGACTTATTGTCCGCTTTTTACAACATTTTTCTTACCACCTTTATAAGCATCAACTATATTTGCAATCCATAGGCCAGCACTTATTAACATGGCAGTTATACCGAAATACAATCCACCTTTTTTAACACTTTTTGCGGCAGCATTTTCCAATTCGATGGAATTGCTTAGCCCAAAAGGTACCTTTCTCATTGCTTCACGTACATCTTTCATATATTTCCATACACTTGCCGCCCCAAGTGTATATAAACCGGCTGTGCCTACCAAATAACGTACACCTTCTTTTTTACGACCATCTGTAAATTGTCCTAAGCCTGGAAGCAAGGCTGAAGCAAAAGCTTTCCCTCCCTTTCCAGTTGTCTTTTGTGGTAATACTTGCACACCCACTGCTTCTACTGCCATGAATTTCTCCTTTCAGTTTAATTTCTAACTATATTTGCTACTTATATTTCTATTAAACTAGAAACGGAAAAATATTTGCTACAGGTACATTTCGACCATACCATACCATACCATACCGGCATTATAACTGGGTTTCAGCTATTTTAAAATTCAAATTTACATTTATTTACAATTGATGTATAAATCAAGAAATGACTTATTTTTTAAAATAATCACAAATCAAAACTTTTTTTCTAGGCAAAAGATTTTTAATACCTTCAACAAATTTATTTTTTTGTGCATCTTCAATTTCTTTTTTTAGGATTGCTTTTTCTAAAACGATTTTATTGTATAATTCAGAACAAACAGAGCTTTTATCTACATGTGCTTTTAATTTCGCCAGTTGAAGTTCTTTCTCCTTTAACAGTAATTCTTTTTTCACTATAAACCTCTTTATTTCGACATGAAACAGAATATACAATTTTTGAAAAATTTAAATCGACTTTTTAGGTGATTTTAACAACTTACAGGAAATAAATCATACTTATAGCCCATTTCCATAGCAGTTTTATTAAGAGGCAAAAGATTCTTCCTATGTGGCGGAAGAACTTTATCTAAAGCTTTTTCTAAACTTTCAACAGAAAATAACCCGCTGGCTCTTGACAACAAACCTAAAGACAACATATTTGCCATTTTAACATTACCTAATTTTTCTGCCAAGCTGGAAATAGGTGCAAAAACATAATTAATATCACTGCGATTTCTTTTTTCGCTGGCCAGTGTTGTATTAACGATTAAATATCCGCCTTTTTTAACTTTTGATTCAAATTTATCAAAAGAAGCTTGATTTAAAACAATTATAAAATCCGTCATTTTTTTATTAACAGAACTTACCTCAATATCGCTCATGACGACTTCACAATTAACAGTTCCACCACGCATTTCTGCTCCGTATGAAGGATACCATGTAACATTTTTACCATCCAACATAAAAGCGTTTGCGAGCACTTCGCCTGCTAATAACACACCCTGACCGCCAAATCCTGCTATTATAAAATTTTTTTCCATAAACAATTTTCCTTATTAAATTCACTGATAATTATAAATTTGATATTTTATCTTTGTAAATGCCCGGTACAAAAACAGGCATTATCTCATTACGAACACGTTCGTGTGCTTTTTGCGGT
>CALUSG010000054.1 GCA_944323365.1 Candidatus Gastranaerophilales bacterium | reverse complement strand
AGCCCTTAATAGTCCTAAAATAATTGGTATAGGATAATAAATCCTATTAAGTTCATGGGGCGGAGCGGATTTCTATACTGCACGTCAAATAGTGAGAACATTGTACATACTAAATCGTAGGTTCTTTTATGAGACTGTTCGAGCGTGGAAGAAGTCCAAGAACTAATGTAAAAATACAAATGGTTTGATTTTAATTTACAGATGGTTTGATTATTTTGGGCAACATAAATTTAAAATATTAAATAAATGAACAAATTTTTCTCAATTCTTTTTGTCACTTTTTTAAAATTTATTTGTAGTTTACAGCTTAATTTAAAATAATATTCAAACAATAAACATCCCATTTTAGATAAACTCCAAAACAAGATGTTTATTGTTACTTAATATATTTTAATTATGCTCTAACAACAGAAATCCTTTGTTGTATATGCTCTGCTTTAACTGCTTCATCAATCATTGCTATGGCATAATCTGCATAACTTATAATACTTTCGCCTTTGGAATTTAAAGTTAATTCTTCACCCGCAAGAATATATTTACCAGTTCTTACACCATCAGCCTGAAAATCGCCTGCTGGACTAATATAAGTCCATTTAGCATCTGTTCTTGCTCTTAACTCATTCAGTGCCTTTGCCATATTTGAAGCTAGCGGTTTGAATATATCAGGGAAATCAGGTGTTTCCATTACTGTTAACGTGTGCTCTTTATTTACATATAGACTTCCGGCACCGCCTACTATTAAAAGTCTTGTATCTGTTCCTGATAAAATATCGCATAAATGTTTTAAACTTGTAGAGTGCTGTGGTAAAGTTTCCTCAGTCCAAGCACCGAATGCATCTATAACAATATCAAATTCTTGTAAATCTTCTTTTGTTAAATCATATAAATCTTTTTGAATTACTTTTTTAGCATCAGTTTTATTTTCATTTCTGACCACAGCCGTAACATCCAATCCTCTGTCAAGAGCCTCTTTAGTAATAAGTTTTCCTGCTTTTCCATTTGCACATATTACTGCAATTTTCATAAAGACCTACTTTTGCTTATTTGTTGAAATTTCGTATTTATATAGTTATAATAAAGTATGTAGTGCTATTATTGCAAGTAAGCACAAAATAGTTATGTAATAACCAATAAGTAACTATTGAATATATGAAAGGGTTTTAAATGATTAAGAAAAGTGAATTGCCGCCATGTCCTGTTGAAATTACCTTAAAATTAATTAGTGATCGTTGGAAAGTTTTAATTATTCGAGACCTGTTAACAGGAACTAAAAGATTTGGAGAACTACGGAGATCTATAGGAAATGTGTCTCAAAAAGTTTTAACATCTAATTTGCGTTCAATGGAAGAAAGCGGACTTGTTTTACGAAAAGTTTATGCGGAAGTTCCACCACGTGTAGAATATTCACTAACAGATACAGGCAGAAGTTTAGAACCAATCTTGGATGCTATGGTCGTTTGGGGGACTAATTACAAGAATAGTTTGGATTAGTTATTAAGGTTATATGATTTTTTCGAATTTAAAGAAAAACACAGAAACCATGCACTGAATTTTTTATAAATTAAAATATATAAGTCCGTAGGTTGGGCTTTCAGCCCAACAAAGATTAATAGGATATTAATTGGACTCGGAATTTTTCTTTATTTTGGGAGTTTTTAGTCTGATTTAAAAATATTTTTTATAATTTCAAGTCCTGATAAAGTCCGATTTCGTCCGATTTGATTTTGGTATAATCAAACAACTTCTGACTTATACAAATTGGCTTAATGTCGCACTATTATAAGATCCTGAAACAAGTTCAGGATGTCATTTTAAGATTCGATTTCCTGCCAAATCGGACTTTAAAATATACCGTACAAATCAACCTGGACAAAAAACTACATACACATTGAAAAGCCATACAAAAAAGCCCCCTATAGGGGACTTAACAAAATTTTACAAAAATTACGCACGGAGGGATTCGAACCCCCGACCTTTTGGTTCGTAGCCAAACGCTCTATCCAACTGAGCTACGCACGCTTATCGGCTATCTAAATTCTATACAAAAAAAACTTTTTTTTCAAGTAAATTTAAAAATTTTAATTACAGGAGTTATTATTAATTTATTTCAAAAAATATATGATATTCTGATAATAAAGGAGGTTTTTATGTACGAATTAACAAATAGAGAAATGGAAGTATTACATTATATGACAAAAGGTTTTAACAACACACAAATTGGAGATATTTTACATATAAGCAGACATACTGTAAAAGCATATGTCAGCACAATAATAAGAAAAATGAAATCAAATAATCGGACAGAAGCAACTTTTTGGGCAGGCAAACACAATTTATTCTAATATATTGTAACAATTTGATTGTATTAAGAAATAAATATATAATTATATATGAGATTTCTTAGTATGAAAAAATTCTTTATTTTAATAATATTATTTTTTATAGCAATATTCACTCAAAGCGTATTTGCCGAAGATATCTTCAAAATAAGTGCTGCGAATTTTGATACATCAAACTCAATGATAGTTATCAACATTCAAGACGAAACAACCACACCTGTTTTAGAAGATATTAAACTTATAAAGCTTGAGAATAGAGCGTATTTTGATATTCCGTCGTCTATTCTCGTAATACCAAAACAAGATTGGATATTTAATACCAAAGGTATAAATGAAATAAAAATCAATCAATTTACAACAAATCCGGATGTTGTAAGGGTAGTTATATATCATGATGATGATTATAATCCTGATAACCTAAAATTTTTAAGAATAAAGAATAACATTATAGTAAAATTAAAAAATTCGGAATGGGAAGATCAATATTTTCATAAAACCTACAGGGACGAACATTCGTCCTCCAGTGATTTTTATGAATATTTAAATGTAGAAATGCCTGTTTTTTATCAAAAGACTGAAACGATTACAGATAAAATTCAAGAGGCATTCAACACTATTGAGCCAAACCGTGTAAAAAAAGATCTAAAATTAAACACTAAATACTACATAAACCAAATCTCGCCAAGTACTAACGGGATACTAATAAACGGGTTTGGAGCTGTAACCCTGGAAAGACCCATGGTTTTACAAAATCCACTAAGAATTGTTTATGACATTCCAAATACGCTTGTTAATAAAGAAATAAGGAATACCGAACACAAGCTCAACGAAACAGATACTGTTAAAATCGGGCAATTTGAAGTTAATAAAGCACGTATTGTTATAACAACACCTAATGTATCTAAATATATCCCGATATATTCAGAAGATAATCAATCAATTTTAATCGCAAATATAGACAAACTAAATCATACTTCACTTTATACAAATACAAGTGACATGATTTCATATAATACAGAAAAGACAAATGCACAAACAAGTTCAATGATATTATCATTCAATCATCCGGTAGTACACGGCATACAAAGACAAAACTCAAATTTAGAAATATATTTATATAATGTTGCAAGATATAATGAAGATGCATTTACAACAGCGTATAAAAACACCTATTTTTCAACAAGTAAAATAGATTTAATGCAACCTGTAGGGATGAAACTATCAATACCAATAGAACCTGACACCCTAGTTAACACCTATCTAGGAGCTGACAGTAAGACATTAAAATTTCAGATAACCGAGCCTAAGCGAACAAGGCCACCGAAACAACCCGTATCTAATAAAACAGTTGTTATAGACCCTGGGCATGGCGGAACTGATGTTGGTGCAATCAGAGGCGATATTACTGAAAAATCAATAACATTAGATGTATCAAAACGAGTTAAAAATATTTTAGAGAAAAAAGGATATAAAGTAGAGATGACAAGAGAAACGGACAAAAGTGTTTCTTTGCAGGATAGAGTTGCATTTAGTGAAGAAAAACATCCTGATATTTTCATAAGTATTCATGTAAATTCAAGTGAGAAACCTGAAATAACCGGTATCGAAACTCATTACTACAGACAAGAAAGTTTGTCATTAGCACAAACAGTGCACGCATCTTTAGCAAGCAATATAAAAAGCAAAAATCGTGGCTTGTTTAAGTCAAAATTTTATGTTATAAATCATACAACAGCCCCGGCAATACTTATTGAGATAGGTTTTATATCTAACGCTGGAGAAAGAGCAGAATTAATAAGCGATAAAAGGAAACAAGCAACAGCAAAAGCTATTGCAGAAGGAGTTGAAAATTACTTTAAACACTAAAAAACCTATAGCATTTTTTGATTCAGGAGTAGGCGGTTTAACCGTATATTCTAAACTAAAAAAAATATTGCCAAATGAAAACTATATTTACTTTGGCGATACGAAACATATGCCTTATGGAGAAAAAACACCTGATGAATTATTATTTTATTCAAAAAAAATATTAGATTTTTTTATTCAACAAAATGCTAAAGCTGTTGTTATGGCTTGTAATACTACCTCTTCAGTCATCTATGAAAAAATAAAAGATAAATATCCTTTTGAGATTTATCCTATAGTTCAAATTGCTTGCAAAAAACTGGCAGAATTAAATTTTTCAAAAATAGGTATATTAGCAACAAATGCGACTGTAAATTCTAATGTATACAAAAAAGAAATAAAAAAATACAACCCTAATATTGAAGTTATCCAAATAGCATGTCCTGAATG
This sequence comes from Candidatus Gastranaerophilales bacterium, assembly GCA_944323365.1. Lineage (GTDB taxonomy): Bacteria > Cyanobacteriota > Vampirovibrionia > Gastranaerophilales > Gastranaerophilaceae > SIG32. Next base: position 2,476 of record CALUSG010000054.1, on the reverse strand, counting down.
GGTTAAGATAGTTGAATCAAATAAGATAAATGAACCGGACAGCAAAAATAAAATAAAAGAAAAAGTTGACGAAATAATGTTACACAAACCGGATGCCCTCGTCTTAGGTTGTACTCATTATCCTTATTTAACCGATATAATTAAAAATTTTTCAAACAACCACTTGCTAATAGATCCTGCTGTTTACTTTGTTGAATATATAAAAAATAACTTACAAGAAAAACAATTATTAGAGGACGCTAAAGGCGAAGAAAAATTTTACGTAAGCTCTAATCCTGAAGGATTTAAACAATCCGCAAGAATGTTTTATGGACTAAAAGAATTACCTATAGTAACTTTACAAGATTAAGACAGTCCTGATAAGTTTCAACAAAAGTAATTTTATCTGATTTGTGTAAATTATCATTCGAAACATTTAATACAGTAGAATTTTCTTTTACGGCAAATACAGGGATATTTCTTTTAATAGCTTCAAAGACAGGTGTTGATCCAAGGCAATTATATGGCATTACAAGATAATCCAATTCTTCTATAGAAATTTGTCCACCGAATAAAGGAGCATTATTAAGTCCCAATAAGATACAAGGTAAAAAAGTTGGAGTAATATATTCAGAAGCAGCTTTAGGATTAACAATTTCTGATGAAATAGAACAATCTAAAAATGCAGGAGAATGTGCACAGGGAACTTTTAATTCTTTAGAAATATAATGGGATAAAATAGCTTCTACTCCACCTACGGGGTCAGTACCAATTCCATTTGCATAATCAATATTATCAAATTCAGGATCATCAAACATACAAACAATAGCAAGTGCTTGTGCACTTTTTTTAATTAAATTTATTGCTGATTTTTTAAGGGTCTCAATATTTTTAATTTCACCTTCTGAAGTCCCGACATCTGTCATAAAAAAACTGACACCAACAGCTTCATCTGTAATTTCAAAGTCAATAATATCAACACCATAAACTGTTTTTACAGCATTAACAGTATTAATATGAATATTTAAAACATCTTTTGGTATAGCCTTATCAAAGACAATGCCTATCCTATTATTAAACGAAGGATTAAGCGTAAGCTTTCCTTTAAAAAATTCATCCAAAGAATACCCTTCTACATAAAACATGTTATCAGTAATCCCTGAGAATCCGCCGGCATTAACCACATTAGGATTAACAATAAGTTTTGAATTCTGTGCAAATTTTCTAGCCCATACACTAGCATCACCGGCATAACCGCCAATTGAGGCTCCAATTCCAGTAGGTACTATAAAAGCTCCAAGTTTTTCACCTGTTTTTAACATAATATTATAATACTACAAAATCAAAACCAGGGATAATCGTCTTTTATCTGCCAGCCATCTAGATATATTAAATAGCCGCATACCTGTGCTCCATCGTCTGTCCGACAACTTCGTAACATTGATGATCTACTTATATTATACTTATGAAAACCGAATTGTTTATTCTGTAAATTAAACGTCATAAGAAATACATCTTTACCTAAGGTATTCGGCTTACTATATCCATTTATATCAACATAGAAAACAATATTACGATATTCCGTTGAAACACAACTTCCATCAGGATTGGTACCACCTACACACCCTGATGTGCCTATTCCTGTTAATACCAATACATTGTTTGATAGCAATAAATAATAGCCCCATGTACTTTGATTAGATCTTTTCCCTGAGGGCGAATAAAAACCATCATAATTTATCTGTGACGCATTAGCATTACCGTAAGTCTTTGACACCTTCATATAAGGAACTAAATACTTAGTTACAAACTTTTCAATAGCCTCTTCTCTGTTAAAATTAGGATCACCTACCGTTGTTCCGTATATTCCGGCTACATCCCATGTTGTCGGATCCCCGTCTTTTACCTGTGCCATTGTCAATGCCTGCGACAAGATTGAATACGTCTGCTTTAACTTTGTCACGGTCTGACGCTTATTATAATTACTTATCAGTGTCGGAATAGTTAATGCTGCTACTACTCCTATTATCCCTAACGTTATTAGTACTTCTGCTAACTTAAATGCTCTTTTTCTCTTATTATAATCCCTCATACTGGAATTATAGTTTATCTTATATTTGCAGTCAACTCCCCTTAATTTCAAACCTATTGCAGTACTTAAACTCTGTATAGTCCCAAAAACCTTGCTAATTAAGCCTTGAAGAGTCGCCCCCCTCCAGCATCCTTTATTGCTAAAACGCCTACTATATCTGCTTCTCCAACCATTTTTTATTCTCCTTTAATTTAATTAAAACAAAATTGTTATTTAAAGTCAACATTTTTTATTACATTATGTAAACAAAAAATATTTTAAACTAAAGTTTTGAACGGAACTAACCGTAAATAGAAAAAGAGGTACTAGTGTGCGTATAAATAATAGTGAAACAAATTTATATATAATAAAACCACAACAAAAAGTAAAACAGGAAATACAAAAATCCGAAGAAACTAAAACTCA
>CALUSG010000053.1 GCA_944323365.1 Candidatus Gastranaerophilales bacterium | reverse complement strand
CCGACACCCGTAACCCTGTATTAATACCGAATGCAAATATGAGACGATTTCTACGGCTGTGTTTCTCAAGATATTGTTCTATTCTTCCAATATCTTTTTTACTTTTAATAGGTTCAACAAGATTTTTCATATATACCTTCTTCCTGCACCATTCACTAAAATTCGGTGCATTAAAAAATGTAATAAATCCAACACGAAACCCGAAACGAAATTATTTCGTTTCGGGTTTGTTTTTAATTCTGTTTTTTCAAATAAACTTTTAAATTTTTTCTTGCAGGGTAAAAACGGTAAAAAGAATAAAAAACTTAAAAACAGAAAATAAAGTTTATATTTTACTTTGCAGGAAATAAAACCTAGCGTAGTGAAAAATGGAGATACAAGATGGTAATTAAATTTACATGCTATACCCCGCAGGATATAGGGGAAAAGTTGAAAAAATTGCAAAAAGACAGATGTCTAAATGTAAGTAAGTTTATTACAGCAGCAATAGTAGAAAAAATACACAAAGAAGAGGAGAAAAATCATGTTTAACGAAAACAGATATTTTAACGAAATTATAAAAAAGCATCGTGAAGAAAAAAATGCAAAATCACGAGAAGAACTAGGACTTGAACTCATACGTCCATTTAAGGATATAACGTATGATATGAAACTCTTTGCAAAAGTCAATAAAGATATTGAACGTTGCATTAAGTGCTGTAAAACTAACGTAATAACAGAAACTTATAAGCAATATATGTTAAATTTATTGCGAAATTATCATCTTGAAATTGAAGAATCTTTCACGCAAGAAGATGTTCAACATACATATTCATATTATTTGCAAATGACACTAGAGGGTTTACGGCGACTTGCTTATAGATATCACGTATGGGGCTATCTGCCCAAAGGTATCAGGTATCTTCCTATCTGGTATATTCTTGATTGTATTGAAAATCACTTGTTGAAAAATTTGTAGGATAAAACGGGTGTAAAATGCCATTTTTACACCCGTCCTCAAAATTATATTATTATAGTTGAAATGCTATTTAAAAATATAAATAGCATTCGGAAAGGTTGTAATGCTAAAATTTGATATTAAAAAACTGGCAGCAAATTGCCAGGCGGTTAAAGTATGCCTTGAAAATAAAGGAAATGATGAAGATTTTTTAGAGAATCTTTATAATCCAAAAAACTTTGACTCTTTAAATATATTAAAAACGCTGTGTGAACTATCAAAGACACCAATAGAAACAATGATAACATATTTTATTAATGTAAGGGAGACGAATCCTGATTTCACTAAAATTAAAGAAAATATGAAGTTAGGTAAGTGTATAGGCTGTAATGAGGCTGATTGTCCTTATGAATGTATATTCAAAAATATATTAGACAATCCTCTTACGCTTGCATTTAAAGAGAAAACAACTCCGATTGCATTCAAAAAATTTCCTTCAGAACATTTTCCGGCAGTATTAGGTAGTTACATAAATGAACTTGCAGAAGCCATGGTTGCACCGCCACAATTTATTGGGACTGAACTCCTAGCCTTATTGTCTGCATTATGCAGCAGGTTTGCATATTTGCAGGCAACCCCGACGTGGAAAATTCCTTTAACAGGTTATTATCTTGTAATTGGGGATGTGTCAACAAAAAAATCTCCAACCATGAATGCGGTGCTTTCACTGGTGAACGGGCATTTAAGAAAAGATGATAGGCTGATTGCAAATGACAGTACGGTAGAAGCTTTAGAACAGTTACTTATGAAACATTCTAGTATTCTGTTGCAGGCGGATGAAGCAGGTATTATGGAAACCCTTGGAGGTTATACAAAAACCAATCATGCCAGTTCCTCTAAACTTCTTTCACTATATACCTGCAATCCCTATCGTGTGGACAGAAAAGGACAACAGCCTGTATTTATTCAAGAACCAAAACTAATAATACTAGCCGGAGTACAGCCCTCTGTCTTGACTCAATCCAAGAATTTAATGACAACAGGGATGTTACAGCGTTTTATTATTACCTTTGCAGAACGCAATAAAAAATACAACGGATTTTCTCAAAAAGACATCTCTCAAGAATTGAAAAATAATATCTCCAATCTAATTGAAGAACTGTACGAAAGAGGGCAGGAAGGTATTATTGAGAAATTAACTCTATCAAAGGATGCACTACAGTCATTAAGTTTCTTACAGGATGAACTTTACACAGATATTGAAAATGCTCAAAGTACGTCGTTACAAGATTATTATGGCAAGTATAAGGAGCATGTATTAAAAATTGCCGGATTATTCCATATTGTACGCATGGTAACTGAAGGAACGCAAGATACTGAAATAACTAAAGAAACATTTGAAATGGCTCAGGAGGTATCTTTCTATTATTGCAGCATATCAAGGGATATCTTTCAAAACACAACCACAGAAAAGCCTATTGATACAGAAAAAGGATATAGAGAACTCAAGAACAAATCACAGGATGGTACTTTTAACCCTACATTCCTTAATAAATGCGGTATAGGCGGTTGTGATGCAAGAAAAAACGGTTATACCGAACAATTTATTGACAGACTAATAGAACAAAACAGGTGTATTGAAATATTCAATCACGGTGGAAAAGGCAGGAAATTTATTATTATAAAGGAGTAAGTTTATTCTTACTCCTTTTTCTAAGTTACAAAAAATACAAAAATACATAAATTCAAATAGGGTACTTATTTAATTCAGGATGAACTATAATTAATAACAGGTCTATAATCATTTTATAACCTGTTTTTTGTTATTTTTGTGGTTTTTGTATGTTTCATGGATTTTTTGGGAGTCTTGGAGAAAATCCTTTAAAACGCCCTTGCAATCCTGTAAGAGGACTAATTGATTCTTCGAATGGAGCATATTTAGAAATTTTAAAATCAATAAAATCTAATATTTCAGTCATATCTTTTGTTTTCACTCCTTTTGATGACAAATAGGTAGTGAATGCAGCTTCACATAAATCCTTATCAGGAGTTTCTATTGTAGCAGAATCAAATGCCATAGCGGATAATAAATCATTAAACTCCATATCCAAAGCTAGTGCAAATTTAATTAAAATATCTAATTTAGGTAAATATTTTTCATTTTCAAAATCAGATATAACAGCAGTACTTACACCGGAAACCTTACTAAACGTTCGTAATGAAATGTTCTTTTCTTTCCGTTTTTCTTTAAAAAATGCTGAAAGTTTATGAAGCACTACATTACAAATACTTTTAGTTTCAGCATCTATATCAGATTTATTATTTTTTGAATCATTTTCCATACTTAAAATGTTAGCATAACTAATAAAATATTGCAATATTTTTTCTAAAGTTCGAGAATTAATAACTGTATGAATTTTACTAACTTTAGCAAAGTTGACACAATTTAACTTTTGTGTTAGAATAAATATAAAGTTAGTAAAATAAAAACGCAATAAAAAGGAGAATCAAATGTTTAAAAACAAAATCATGAAAATTAAAGAATTTGCAATCGAATTAAATATTCCTGAAAGTACGATAAGAACTTGGAAACGTAGAGGC
>CALUSG010000052.1 GCA_944323365.1 Candidatus Gastranaerophilales bacterium | reverse complement strand
ATCACCCATTGTATCAGCAATACTTTTTTGAGCGGCTATAATATCACTTTCCGAGTCAAAAGTATATGTATAATCCATGTTCTTTTGCGTTTCAGAAACTTGGAATTGCTTAGCCAATTGCGGTGCCTTAGCTACCATATAGCTATGAACACCTTTAGAGCCCTTGACTTTTCTCAAACCATCACCAACAACTTCGGTGTATTCGGCATTTTTATATAATCTATCAAAGCTTTCATCCGGTTTGCAGCCATTGACCAAAGCTATACCCTGCAAATTAGCTACCATTTGTGCAGTCTTTCTATGGCCGGCAGTTGGATGCTTAATATTAATCAAGCCTTCAGCAAATAATCCGCTAATTTCATTGACTTTATTTGCTGACTCTTCTGATAATTTACCACCATTCTTTTCAAGATCTTCAATAATATGTTCGTCAAAACCTAACTCATACAATCGTTCCATATATGCAGAATACTGTTCTGTCGCTCTTGCTTGAATTTTAGGATCAGACGAATTCATCATTTTAGATAAATTATCTGCGATTTTTACCAATTCAAATAATTTTGCTTCGGGACTTAAATTTTTATCGCTCAATGCTTTTGCTAATAGTGCAATATCTTTATCATTTTTAAAATTAATTTCACGGCCTAGTTTTGTCTCAACATCATCGACTGTCGTTACATCCCTTTTATCTGATTTAATTTTGCCCAGTGAGTCACTGCTTGGTTTATCAGCAGCTATATCAGATTTATTATTATCAGACAGCAATGAATCAAAAGCTTCATGTAAACGGTCTAAAGATTCGGTTTTTTCCTTAGCTTTTTTTTCTTTTTCAATAATTTCGGATAATTTTTTTTGTCTAATTTCATATTCTTCGGCACCAACTTCGGAAGCAGAATTTACACTTATTTCTTCTAACTTATTTATCAAATTCTGAATTCTTTTTTCTTTTAAGTCAATTTCTAAATGTAATTTTTCATCATAAGATAATCTATCAAAATCTTCTTTTGTAAAACCATTTTCAATAACCAAACTAAAATCTGACAAAAAACGCTCCCGCAAACGGTCTTTACGGGCATCGGACATATTTTCCCAGCGTGCATCTGAAAATCCACGATTTTGCTTTATACTCTGATCTATAAGTTCTTTTATTGCTTCACCTTTTTTATCATTTGGTACATCCTTTAAAACAGTTTCATCGATCTGATTTTTAAGATACAAAGCTCGTTCTTTAGCTGACATTTGTTTCCAGTCAGATTCTGTTATTTGTTGCTTAGATAAATCATCACTATTCTTAATATTATTTTCATCTTCAACTTCAGATTTTATATCCGCAGAATCTCCAATTGAAGTTAAATTACTATTTTCTGTTTCATTCGTCGTTGTTTTTTCAACAGACAAACCTTTTATACCAAAATTCGTTTCATTTACAGAACATTTAATTTGATCAATTTGATTATTTATTTCATTTTTTTGTTCATCCGAAAGCTTTGAATATTGCTCTAATGTTAAACCCAACAGCTTCAATAACTCTTCATCAATTGCCACAGGCACAACAAAATTTTTTGTACTTTCTGAACTAACTCCAACATTACTGCTGGTTGTCGTCTGCACCGGCTGCATGTTCACTTTATTCTGTTTTATTGTACCATCACCAAGAGCCATTATTTTCTCTCTGTTCTTTTAACATTATTTATATAAAAACGTACTAAAATACTTTATTTCAGTAAGTTTTTATATTGTTACATTTATTTACAAACTTATTCATCACCAAGTGCTAGATTTGATTCATACCTAGATAACATTATATCGCCACCAATATTATTAAACTTAGGTGAATGCATTGCATCAACCAATACACTAGCTATTTCATCATCTGTTACCATATAAGTTCGTGCTTCTTTTCTATCGTTTAATACTATTGAAAATATATCTGATTTTAAACGAATTGCATAAATATTACCAAAATCTACAGCATCATCAACGCCATGAATTTTTCCATTTATCAGAGTTATACCATCAACAAAAAATTCATTTTCACCATCTTTTTGAAGGGACATTTTTTCATAGTTACTTTTGTCATTGTCTGTGTCATAAAATCTAATTTTATAATTTCCATAATTGCCTTCATGATACATTGCCAAATCCTCTAATTCTTGTGCTTTTAACATTTTTTTAGCATATCTCATCTCTGTATTATGAATAGTATCTTTGAAGTGAAGTATTGCTGTCCGCAAAAACTCATCATTCAAATAATCATCAGAGGCAAACAACAAATCCCCTTTGTTATTTCCAATAATAATATTGCTATGATCTTTACGAACCCCTTTAATATTACTTTGATTTGTAGGCTGTGATACAACAGATTCTATATAACTCACAACATTAGGATCTAAAAAACTAAAACGTTCTTTTTTCCCTTCGTAATCGGTTTCAGCAATTACTTCCTTAACATTCACTGGCCCTTCTTTATCACCATTATCTTTATATAGATAGATATTTCTATCCACGATATCCTTAACCACAAATGAATGCTCAAGGGCATTTATAAAAATTTTATCAAAACTGTCTTTACCACCTTTTGTATTTACTGCCATTACAATAACTTCCGTTCCATTTTGAGAGGTAAAAACATCACCATAAATAAGCACTTTATTATTTGATTGCGGAGCTTCAGCAAGCTCTATAACATTCGCATTGTCCTCTGTTCTCATAATGTTCTCCGCATTAGTTTTCGTCAAAGGACTCATTGCAATTAATACAGCCAATGGAACGGCCTTCATAGTATTTGTAACATTATATTTTTTTTCAGGGTGTTCTTTGTGCTTTCCAAAACTTATATTTGAATAACCCTTATTCGTAACACCTGATAATGCCTGAATTGCCATATTTAACTCCTAAATTTTGTACTTTAAAATATAAAATGCTTGAAAACATTTTTTGCCACTAAAATTTCTATTTTTCTTAATTCATTAACCTTCTACGCAATTATAGCAGCATTTTCACGTTTTGTAAAGAGTTGTGTAGAAATTTAATATTTCTTAATGTTTGGCATTAATCACAATTTTAAATTTTACACTATAAAAACTCAAATTTTTCTACTTGTAATCCTTAAATGTTTGTAATACACTTGATGTGTGTGATTTTTTAAGAAGGAGAACTCATATGAGAAAATTAGTTGGAACAGAAGAAATGTTCAAAAAAGCATTAGCAGGCGGTTATGCTATCGGTGCTTACAATGTAAACAACATGGAAATTCTTCAAGGTATTGCAGAAGCAGCAGAAGAAACTCAATCACCTATCATTTTGCAAGTTTCTGCAGGAGCTAGAAAATATGCTAATCAAACATATTTAATCAAACTTGTTGAAGCAGCTTTAGCTACTACAACAGTTCCTATAGCTTTACACTTAGACCACGGTGCAGATTTTGAAATTTGCAAATCATGTATTGATGGCGGATTTTCTTCAGTTATGATCGATGGATCAAGATTCCCGCTTGAAGAAAACATCAAATTAACTAAACAAGTAGTTGATTATGCACATTCAAAAGGTGTTTCTGTTGAGGCTGAACTTGGAAAATTAGCCGGTGTTGAAGATGATGTTAAAGTTCACGCAAAAGATTCAACATACACAGATCCTGAAGAAGCTGCTAGATTTGTTAAAGAAACTGGCTGCGACTCTTTAGCAGTTGCTATTGGAACTTCTCACGGTGCTTACAAATTCAAAGGCGAAGCTAAACTTGATTTTGAAAGATTGGCTGAAATTAAAAAAGCTGTTAATGAAATTGTTGGCTATGATTATCCGTTAGTTCTTCACGGTTCATCATCAGTTCCGGCTGATTTAGTTGCTAAATGCAACAAATACGGTGGAAACTTACCTGATGCTCAAGGTGTTCCTGAAGATATGTTGGCTTATGCTTCTAAACACGGTGTTGCTAAAATTAATATTGACACAGATTTAAGATTAGCAATGACTTCAACTATCAGAGAATTCTTTGTTGAACATCCTGATAAGTTTGATCCACGTGAATATATGGGACCTGGCAGAACTGCTGTTAAAGAACTTGTTATGCACAAAATGCGTGATGTTCTTGGTACTGCAGGACATGCCCAAGACTAATTTGGAACTGTTAAAAAATGACTCCTTTTCAGGAGTCATTTTTATTTTAAGCCCTAAAACTAGACAATTAGTTTTAGGGCTCATATTTGAAAACATTTTTTTATGCAACTAATTTTAATTTATCATCCGGGTGTATTAAAACTACATAACCATCACTTTCATATTTTAAATTATTTAACTTCATAATTTCCAGCGTATGTTCTAATATTTCTTTATCCGTTGGCTTATAGTCAGGTTCTGATTTATGCAAATCAATCAAGTGTTTTTCTGCTATATCCCAAACACAATCACCTTTTTTGACAATATATTCAGTTGCCGGTTCAGTGCCTTGAGGTTCTTGAGATTCTTGAGGTTCTTGAACCGGTACAGGAACAACCGGTTCAGACTCGTTTACTACAGAATCATCTTGAGGTAAATGTTCCGGATTTGCTATATTTTCCTCTGATAAGGCCGGCTCTTCGTCTTTTTTCCTAAAGAATGCAACAGCTCCGGCTATCAAAGCAGCACCTCCTGCTATCAAGGCTGCCTTACCTTTTTTACCCTTCATAGCTTTTAAAGCTTCTTTACCGCCTTTCGCTTTGTTACCTTCAGCTATCTGATCCGCTATTACTACGCCGGATTTTTTACCTTTTAATTCGCTTATATTCTGTTTTATTTGCTCTTTTTTTGCATCATTTCGTCTTTTTAATTCATCTTCCCAAAAATTTACATAATCTTTTCTTGCTTGAGCCCGCTTATCCGCTTCAACGACTCCTGATTTTTTGCCATTTAATTCACTTATATTCTGTTTTATTTGGTCTTTTCTTGCATCATCTCGTTTTTTTAATGCATCTTCCCAAAAATTTACATAATCTTTTCTTGCTTGAGCCCGCTTATCCGCTTCAACGACTCCTGATTTTTTGCCATTTAAATTAGGTAACGGTGATTCCGCAGCATTTGTAACGCCATTAAGTTCCATATAATGTCCTCCTTGTTTAATATAAATAATTTCCCCTGTATTTTTATAAAAAATTTTATTTAAAAATTATTGTCAAAATAAAGAGGCACTTCGACCATACCATACCATACCATACCGGCATTATAACTTGGTTTCAGCCATTCTAAAATTTATTTTTACATTTCTTAACAATACAAAAAAAAGGGATGAACGATATTCATCCCTCACCTTTTTCATACTCCAATTATTTTTTTAAGAAATCCGGAATTTCAATATTAGTAAAACTTGGCGAAACTTCCGGAATAGAAGTTCTTCTAGGTTGATTGAAAGATCCTGAACTTGCAAAGAAGTCAGCAGCGTTCAATTGTCTGGTTTCTGTTTTTTCTTCAGGTGATTGATTTTTCAATTCAAAACCTGTAGCAATAACAGTAACTTGAATTTCACCCTGAATATTTTCATTAACAGCAGTACCGATAATAACAGTTGCATCATCAAGAACTGCATCGTGAATAATATTAGCGGCATCAGTAATTTCATGAAGTGTCATATCCGGGCCGCCGGTAATATTAACAATTACACCTGATGCACCATTGATAGATGTTTCGAGTAATTGAGAGTTAATAGCTATTTCAGCTGCCTTAATTGCTCTGCCTTCGCCTTGACCTCGTCCGATACCCATAAGAGCTGAACCTGAAGCCTGCATTACATTTTTAACATCAGCAAAGTCAACGTTGATAAGAACGGAAACTGTAATAATATCAGCAATACCTTGAACACCTTTCAATAATACTTCATCAACAATTATAAATGATTCAGTTAGTGAAACTTGTCTGTCAACAACTTGTAATAATTTGTCGTTAGGAATAACTATAACAGCATCAACAGCTTCTCTAAGTTTTTCTAAACCTTGAACAGCTTGATTTTGTCTTTTCTTACCTTCCCAGGAGAAAGGTTTTGTTACAACGGCTATAGTCAAGATACCTAATTCTTTAGCTATTTTAGCAACAACCGGGGCTGCACCTGTACCGGTACCTCCGCCCATACCTGCAGTAATAAAGACCATATCTGCACCTTCAAGTGCATTTGTTATTTCTTGTTGTGCTTCTTCTGCGGCTTTTTCACCTATTGAAGGATCTCCACCGGCACCTAAACCATTTGTTGAGGCTGCACCTAATTGAATTTTATTTTTTGTTTGACCGTATTCTAAAACTTGTAAATCTGTATTCATCAACCAAAACTCTACATTTGAAAGTCCGGCCTTAATCATACGGTTAACAGCATTACCGCCGCCTCCGCCTACACCAACTACCTTAATATTTGTAGGATTAATCGGAGACCTGTATGTTGGATTGCTTGTTGTTTCATCTTTTTTTGCAAAGATATCTGATACGAAATTTTCCACTATTTTTACCTCTTATGTATTTGTAATATTACTTTTCGGGTTATTTCCCCACATCGACTAGGTGGGTTCGATAATTATATAATAACATACTATTTTAAATAGAAAAAAAGTACAATAATTTCCATGCCAATTATGAACAAAAGTTAATAAAATTTTTCAAAAAATTATTTTATACAGGCTGGAGATGTTCCCCAATGAAGTTTATTTCTTAATACCGAATAAAATTCTTCTCCCTCTAGAAGTGCTAATTTTGCACAATATTCGGATTTCTTAATTTCTATTTGGTTAACAAATTCATAAAATTCCTGACCGTCTGTTGAGGCAACGTAATTTGTCAAGTCCTTATCCGAACAAATCGTAATAATTTCATCATCAGGAATAACAATTGGCCGTGCAGTCAATGTATGAGGACATATAGGAACGATTACAAACGCATTCAAAGCAGGCGATATAACCGGCCCGCCCGCAGAAAGTCCATATGCTGTAGAGCCTGTAGGAGTCGTTACAATAATACCATCAGCTAAATAATCACAGACCAACCTGCCATTTATTTTCAAAGAAAATCGTGACGTCCTTCCTGTTGCTGTCCCTTTTACAACAAAATCATTCAAGGCTATTTTTTCTCCGCTCTGGAGCATTATTCTGTTTTCAATACGGTATTCACCGTTCAAAATCCTTTCAACAGAAAGCTTTATATTTTCCTTTGAAGATTGTGATAAAAATCCAAGACGTCCTAAATTAATCCCAAAAATAGGTGTAGATGTTTTGGCATAAAATCTTGCCGCTTTTAATATAGTTCCATCACCGCCAATTACAAAAACAAAATCATAACCGGATTTTAAATCATCAATGTCTAAAATATCAACCCTTATGCCATTTTTACACAAAGCCAGCTTCAATTCCGACATAACTTCTATGGAATGTTCTATTTTATGGTTATAACATATCGCAAATGTTTTCATAAACAAGTTATATCATAAAAATAACAAATAAAAAGGGGAATAAAAATTCCCCGTCAACTATCTCTTCTCATACCCAATGATATCAATGCGGATTACTGTATAGGAGCTCTCCACAATGAATCATTAAACTTGTTTTGATTTGCATTCAATTCTACAGACAAAGTTACATTACTAGGAGTGAATACGAATACTAAATCACCAACTTTTTGCGGCTTGCCGTTTAGAGCATGTGCTGCTCCGCATACAAAATCTATTGTACGTTGTGATTGTTCTTTATCTAATAAATGAAGATTTAAAACAATGGTCTTTCTATCTTTTAAATATTGAACTATGCTTGCTGCGTCATCAAATGAACGGGGCTCCATAACAATTACTTCATATCCTCTAAAGTTAGGATGATTAACAACTTTCAAATCATTTGCTTTTTCTGATTGGTAAGAATATTTTGGATCAATTGCCAAGTTATCTTGAACTTCATATTCATCGCCCATTTCTTCTGCCATTTCATCAAATATAGTTTCTCTAGGTTCAAAACCTTTTACCAAAAAATCTACTACTGATTTAATTTTGTCTGTTACTACTGCCACCGTTTTATTCCTCCGTATTAAATAATTTCCTACCAATCCTAAGCATTGTTGAGCCCTCTCGAGCTGCTATTTTATAATCTTGACTCATACCCATAGATATTTCATTCATTTTACAGTTAAATTCTTTTTCAAGACTCTCTTTTATCTCTCTTATCTCTGAAAAAAGTCTTGTTAATTCAGCATCACTAGCCCCTAATGGTGCCATATTCATAACACCAACAACTTCTATACTTTTTAAATCAATGATTTCACCAAATTTATTAAAAATTTCTTCCTTTGAAAAACCGTATTTTTGTTCTTCTCCTGCATTATTAATCTGAATCAATATTTTTTGAACTTTTGCGAGCTTTTCTGCTTCTTCAGAAATTTTTTCGGCAAGTTTTAATGAATCAACTGAATGTATATAATCAAAAACTTCAAGTGCCTTTTTTACTTTATTGGTTTGCAAATGTCCGATAAAATGAAATGTTGAATTTTCTTTTATCTCCTTTGGCAATTTATTGATTTTTTCCGATGCCTCAATTACTCTCGATTCTGCGAAATCCCTTAACCCCGCTTTATAAGCTTCCTGCATGGAATTTTCATCAAAATACTTTGTAACTGCAATGATATTTGGTCTATAAGGTGCAATTTCTTCTTGTATCTGTAAAAGATTTTGTTTTATTTTCTCGTACACTATCTTCACCTCTACAAGAAATCCGCCCGTAAAAGCAGACTACATATTAATTGTACTCTAACCTTTTTAGGTGGACAACTATTTTATTTTTCAGTCTTTCACCCCCTTTTATCAACTCCCAAAACCATGATTTTGACATGATTTCAGCCATAATTAATATCTCTTAATATTTGGTTACATTTTGTAATATTCTTCTTTTTGGGCATGCTGACCATGCCATTTTGTTTACAATTTGTAAAAGTCCGGTAAGGTTTTATGATATTAGGATAAACCTTTTTCAAACAAAATTTATCCTCTGTTTAAAGGATTTTTATGTTATAATAAAGTCCTGGAGGAAATTAAATGCAGCGTATAGTATCAGGAATGAGATCAACAGGAAGATTACATTTGGGGCATTACTTAGGTGTAATTAAAAATTGGGTAGATTTACAAAATAACAACGAATGTTACTACTTTGTAGCAGATTGGCACGCCTTAACCACTAAATACGATGATACCAAAAATTTACGCCAGGACGTTGTAGACGTTGTAATTGATTGGTTAGCCTCAGGCATTGATCCAAAAAAATCAACAATTTATGTTCAGTCATTAATTCCTGAAATAGCTGAATTAAATATTTATCTAAGCATGATTACTCCTCAAAATTGGGTTGAACGTGATCCTACATTGAAAGATATGGCCAAAATTTTAAGAACAAAAGAAGCCAATAACTCACAAATAAGTTATGGTCTTATGGGTTATCCTGTCTTGATGAGTGCAGATATTATGATGTTAAATGCCGATGCAATACCTGTAGGTATTGACCAAGTTGCCCACATTGAAATCACTAGAGATATTGTAAGACGATTTAACAACATATATAAAACTGACTTTTTTAAAGAACCTAAAGCTTTATTAAATAACTGCTCTCTTATCTGCGGTCTTGATGGCAATAAAATGAGTAAATCTTACAATAATGATATAAAAATTTCAGATAGTGATGAAATTACGGCTAAAAAAATTATGACTGCTATTACTGATAGAAGCCGTATAAGAAGAGATGATCCCGGACATCCCGAAGATTGTGAAGTCGCATTTAAGTACTGGAAAGTATTTGGCAATGAAGAACAAGTTAATATAGTAAAATCTGAATGTGTAAATGGTCAACGTGGTTGTGCTGATTGTAAAAGACAACTTGCTCAACTTGTTAATAGCTGCCTGAAAGATATTCGTGAAAAAAGAAAATACTATGAAGCACATCTTGATGAGGTTCATGAAATAATACAAGAAGGCTCAAATAAAACAAGAATTGAAGCTAAAAAAATTCTAACCCAAGTGAAAAATATTATCGGTATGTACTAAATAAAAACAGCCGTTTTAAAAACGGCCGAACTCATATTTGGTAAAAGGTTAGTGTGTAGGAGAAAATAAAGAAAATGGTTTATACTTTATGTATGCCACAAGGTTAAATATATATAACATATATACAATCTTTTTTTACATTTTTTAATGTTTTTCTAAACATAAGAGTTTTTATTTAAAACAAAAAATTGCAATAAAAAAGTTTTTCAATTAAAATATTATACAAAGGGGATAAAAATGAAAATTCAGGCTGAAAATCTTATAAAAATATATGGGGATAGAAGTGTAGTAAATGATGTATCATTTGAGGTTAACAAAGGTGAGGTAGTTTGTTTATTAGGTCCGAACGGAGCAGGGAAAACAACTACATTTTATATGGTAGTAGGATTAATCAAACCAAACAGCGGACATATATATTTGAATAAAGAGGATATATCATCATGGCCTATGAATATAAGAGCAAAAGCCGGTATAGGCTATTTACCGCAAGAGGCCTCAATTTTCAGAAAATTAAGTGTTGAAGACAATATTAAATTAGTTTTACAGATGAATGATAAATTAACTGAGGACGAAAAAAAACGTAAGCTTGAAGAACTTTTATCAGAATTTGGGATTTTAAGACTTCGTTCTTATGCCGCAGTTTCTTTATCCGGCGGAGAAAGAAGAAGGGTAGAAATTGCAAGAGCACTGGCTGCCAGTCCTGATTTTATGCTTTTAGATGAACCATTTGCAGGTATTGACCCTATTGCTATAGGAGAAATTAAGGACAACATAAGAAAAATTTCAGAAGACAAAGGCCTGGGTGTACTAATAACCGACCACAATCCTAAAGCAACTTTATCAATCACGGACAGAGCATATGTAATTTTTGACGGAAAAATTAAAATACAAGGCAAAAGCGAGGATGTTGCTGTTGACCCTGTGGCAAAAGAATTTTACCTTGGAAAGGATTTTGCACTGTAATGAAATTTCCAAGAATAACAATATACGATAAATATATATTTATGCAGGTATTAATGGCTACTTTAGTTGCTATCCTTTTATTTACTATTGTATGGATAGCCCCTGAAATGCTTTTAAATACTATTAAAAGAACTCTTGCCGGTGAATATGGCGTTAAAACTGCTGTATTGATACTTTTTTATGAACTTCCAAAAATATTAGGCAAGGCTTTTCCTGTCGGGCTGCTGCTTGGAACATTATTTACGTTTGATAAATTAAGCAAAGATTCAGAATTAACCATTTTTCGTGCTGTAGGACTATCTTTTCAAAGAATAATTGCACCTATTTTAGTTTTAAGCCTATTTGTTACTTATCTTTGCTATTTAACAGGTGACAAATTAATACCTTATGCAGCGTATAAAATGGAAAAAATAAGAGGCTATGCTCAATCTACGCAATTTATTTATACTCAAAAAGATGACAGCGGACATCCTACTCAAGCTGTTATTGTTTCTAAATCTAGAATAAAAACACTATTCAATGTTATAGTTTTAGATTTTTCACAAGAAGTATATTCTGATGTTCATCAATTATCTAATATTTTTTATGCAAAAACCGGTCAAGTAGAAGACGATAAGTGGGTTTTAAAAGATGTTGTACAATATAGAATTTCAAAAGACGGAATATTTACCGATATCGGCAAATATAAAGAGATGTCTGTGTTAGACGCACAATCTGCAAAGAATGCTTATACTTTAATGTCTTATTCAACTAAAAAAGAAAGAGAAATCAACAACCACGATTTAAAAAATTATATAAAATTACTAAAATCAGAAGGAATGGACGAAGAGTATAGATATATGCTAAACAAATACCTGCAAAGATTTTTACATCCATTTGTTTGCATATTACTTGCAATTATGGGATGTTTATTAGGCTTTAGTAAACCTAGAGAACAACGCCTTATAGGATTTACCATAGCAATTGGCTGTATCTTTATTTACTATATAACTCTGCCATTTTTCGATTTACTGGCAGAAAAAGGTGTTCTTCATCCGTTGATTACTGCAGCATTTCCGCCTATAGCGTTTTTAGCTGCAATTATAGCATTTTATAAGACAAAGGATTTGTAATGAAAAAAATACTACTAATTTCTTTTTTACTGTTAACTATGAATATTGCAGACGCAAAACAACCTATTGAAATAAATTACGATAATGGAATTTATCATATAATTTTATCCGGTAATAAAATAAAAAAACAAATAAATTTTGTTGCGAGTGAAAGTTTAATGACTAATAAAGAAGTTCATACCCAAACAAAATCTATTTTGACAATTAATGCCGGATACTTTGATCCTGACAACGGCAAGACAATATCTTATGTTGTAACAGAAAGAAATACCGCTGTTGATCCTATCTTAAATGAAAATCTACTCTCAAACCCAGTATTAAACAAAAATTTAAGCAAAATTTTAAATAGAACTGAATTTCGAGTAGTTGAATGTAACAATAAGTATTCATATCAAATAGTTCCACATAAAAATAGTGTAGATTTTGGATGTAATATAATCACATCTGCCCAGGGCGGTCCGATGATATTACCCGAATTACGTCTTGAAGAAGAATTTTTCATTCTAAAAGATAAAGATGGTAATATTATAAGGGAATCAGCCTCTGTTCTTCATAAAACAGCAAGAACTATTATTGGTATAAAAGAAGATGAGGCACATATACTGATAATCACAAATGAAAATCCTATGGATATATATGAAGTCCGGGAATTATGTAAAAAACTTGGCTTAGAAAGAGCAATGGCATTTGATGGAGGCAGCTCAACTTCTTTAAATTATAAAAACAAAATAGATGTAACCTCAAACGAAGGAAATGGCCGACTTTTAAAATCATTTATGATAATAAAAAAATGAGGCCTAAGCCTCATTTATTTTACAAAGTAATTAGCATTAACGGTTGCATATAATTTAACGACCCCCGTTTCAATAGGAGTAGCTCCCATAGCGGTTTCGGCATCGGCCATTGAGCTTTTTGCAACCATATTATACATTATTCTTTGAGAAACACCGCTTGTGTTACAGCTTCCGCTTACAGATTTAATACCTGTAACAACAGTACCTGCAGCTTTAGCTAAAATATCAGCTCTTGTACGTGTTTTTTGTGTAGCTGAAACTAAAAGTGCGTCACATTCTTTTTCATATGAAGAAAGTGTAAAACTTAGACTGTCTATATTTGTAGCTCCTAAAAAAATAGCTTTATCAATTATATCGCCGGCCTTATCAATTGATTTTGTATGTACAATAATTCTATTTGATACCTCATATTTATCAAAATTTCTTTTGTTACTTGAATAAGTATAAATAGGTTGTGCACTAAAATCAGAAGTCTTTACATAATCGCCATTACCGGTATTAATCATTGATTTCATAGCATTATAAAGCTTATCGGAAAGTTCTTTATTTTGTTGAGTAGCTTTCTGCATAGATTTGTTATCATAAGTTACAACAGCAATTGATATATCAACAGTATCCGGAGCTAATTCTTTATTAGCTGTAGCATTTGCACTGATGTAACCTCTTTCTGTTTCCGCAAAAGCAGCAGTCGTAAATAACATACATAGAACCGCCAAAGCGGCTAAAATTCTTTTCATAAATACCTCCTTATTTTAACACAGAATTATTTTCAGACCCTTCGTCTTCTCTTTTTTCATCAATAGTATCAACAGACATTTTTTCGTTTGAATGCAATTTAATACGTTGCATTACAGCATTCATCTCGTCATCGGTAAGTCCTTTTGGCATACCAAAAGAAACCGAAACTTTTCTTTTACTAAACACAAAGCCTGTAAGTACAATAATTATCCATAAAAGTACGCCCTGGTACATATTAATAGATGGCAGAACATTTGAAAATACTTTATTCCAAATACTCATTGCCACAAGTCCGGGGAACAAAACAAAGCCAGCTGCAAGACATATGACAACAAATAATGCCATTATTAAACCTTTTATACCATTAATTTGAATTATCTTTGTTCTTCTTCTCATAAATATTCCTTTATAATATCCAAAAAATCATTTTCTGATAATATTATAACACCTAAATTTTGAGCTTTATCTAATTTTGAACCGGGATTTTCACCGGCAACGACATATGAAGTATTTTTTGACACTGATGACGAGGTTTTACCACCTAATTGTTTAATAATTTCAGAGGCTTTATCTCTTGTCATATTTCGTAATGTTCCTGTTAAAACAAAAATTTTACCATCAAGAATATCTGATTTTTTAATAACGTTAGAAACAGGATTAACACCTAAATTTTTTAAGTCTTCTATCATATGCAAATTATTTTTATTATGAAAAAACTCATAAACAGACTCAGCCATTTTAGTCCCTACACCATCAATTTGTTCAATTGAACAGACATCCGCATTTATAATGTCGTCCAAACTTGAGAACTTTTCTGCCAAAAGCTCAGCGGTTTCTTTACCTATATGACGTATCGCAAACGCTGTTAAAAGCCGATTTAGCGGTCTTGTTTTACTATTTTGAATAGAATTATACATATTGGATGCAGACTTTTCTTTAACCCCTTCCAACTGCATAAAATCTTGCATTGATAACCTGTATAAATCCACTGCATTACTTATAAATCTATTTTCATAAAGCTGCTGAATAATAGATGGCCCTATATATTCAATATCCATAGCATCTTTAGAAACCCAAAATTCAATCTTAGCAACTGATTGTTGAGAACAATCAGTATTTTCACAATACAAATTAACCTCACCCGGCCGTGTAACCAAAAGAGAATCACAAGCCGGACATTTATCCGGTACAACAAAAACCGGCAAACTTTCGTGTTCAGGACTATCCATAACTTTTATAACTTTAGGGATAATCTCTGCTGCTTTTTTAATAAGAACTGTATCACCAATTCTAACATCAAGTCTTTTAATTTCATCAAAATTATGCAAGCTTGCTCTTTGAACAGTACTTCCAGCAAGTTGGACAGGTTCAAGAATTGCAACAGGCGTAACAGCACCTGATTTACCAATATTAAGTTCTATATCAAGAAGTTTTGTTGCTGCTTCTTCAGGAGGAAACTTAAAAGCAGTCGCCCATTTAGGAGCTCGGGATGTGTATCCTAAATCTTCCTGACATGATAAATTATTTACTTTTATTACTACACCATCCGTTGCATAGTCTAAGGCTGTTCTTTTAGTTTCCCATTCACTGCAATAATCAATTGCTTCTTCGATATTTTTGCATAATCTTATATTGGGATTTATTTTAAACCCGAGATTTTTCAAGTACATCATGCCATCATAATGCGTTTTTGGGGCATTAGGTACTTTTTCAAATACAGATGAATAAACAAATATAGACAAATCTCTTTTTGCCGTAATTGTACTATCAAGCTGACGAATTGACCCGCTTGCAGCATTTCTTGGATTAGCAAAAACTTTTTCTCCCTTTGCCAAATTTTCTTCATTTAATTTTTCAAAAGAAGTTTTTGGCATATAAATTTCACCTCTGACTTCAACATCCACAGGTTCAAAAAGTTTAAGAGGAATAGCTTTTACTGTTTTCAGATTATTAGTAATATCTTCACCTGTAATTCCGTCACCACGTGTTACTCCACGAACAAAAATTCCTTTTTCATACGTTAATGCAATAGCAAGTCCGTCTATTTTTAACTCGCAAACCAAATCAATATTTTCACCGCATTCTTTTTGAACTCGCTCATACCATTTTTTAAGTTCATCCGAATTATAAGTATTATCTAAACTGTATAGTCTGTATTTATGCCTGTATGGAAAAAACTTTTCACTAACCGAACCGACCCTTTGAGTAGGACTGTCAGGAGATTTGAGTAAAGGATATTTTTCCTCTAATTCTTTTAATTCAGCGAACATTTTGTCGTACTCAAAATCGCTTAAATACGGGTTTTCCTCTACATAATACTTATAATTGCTCTTATTTATCTCATCTTTTAAATAATTAATTCTATCTAAAGGAGCGTCCATTTTTCCCTCTTCTTAAAATTATATCACAAAATTATAAGATAAATTTATCAAAAGAGTCTTATAGAAATCTTTGTTTAATAATCATAAGATTTCTTAAACTACATTATCATTAGTAATTCACGAATAACTTTGCAGGCAACAGCCGTAGATACACCCGAAGCATCATAATCCGGAGCTAATTCGACAACATCCGCCCCTATGATATCAAAATTCTTAAGATATTCAAACCAGCCAATAAGCTCATTAAACAGCAAGCCACCGCTTTCAGGAGTTCCCGTTCCCGACATTACTGACGGATCCAGCACATCCAAATCTACTGTTACAAAAATCTTTTTACCTTTAAACTCTTCAAGTGCTTTATATTCATGAATTAATGTATTATATTTTTTCATAAATTCAAATTCTTCTTTTGTACCTGAACGAATACCAATTTGTTTAATATTTTCCGCCCCGATAATATCTGCAATGTGTCTTATTACAGCTGAATGCGACATTGATTCTCCCAAGTATTCTTCTCTCAAATCAGTATGTGCATCAAAGTGTACAACTGCCAAATTATCAAAAAACTTTGATAAAGCCCTTATTTCAGGCAAAGTTACCAAATGTTCACCGCCAATACCGAATACTCTTTTACCGTCTTTATAAATTTGCTGTACATTCTTCTCTATAAGTTCAAGCGATTTATATGTATTTCCTAATGGAAATTCTAAATCGCCGGCATCATGAAAATTAACATCTTGCAAATGTTTATCAAATCGTGGAGAATAATCTTCTAATCCCCAGCTGGCAAGCCTTATCTGTTCCGGAGCAAACCTTGAGCCGGGCCTATAAGAAACAGTCCCGTCAAAGGGTAGTCCTAACATTACAATTTCTGATGTATTATAATCAGAATTTTGTCCTATCCAATTCCTATCTAAAAATGGTCCTTCTAACATACAGCCCTCCTGATTTAATTATATCATAAAACAATAAAAAAACGGCCGAAGCCGTTTTATCCTTTTTTCCTATTTATCCAACAACTTTTGATACAAAATTTGTTATTTCAAAAAATGAATCTTTAACAAATTCCTTTGCCAATGTTTTTATTGGTCTATTTTCAATACAATCAAATACATAATAGATTGGATCTCTAGAATTGTTAAAACGCATTCTTCTATCTTTTTTATCTAAAAAACAGTAATCCTCAATTGAAAAATCTGTATTGCTTTTTCTTGATTTTATTCTGCGAGTCAATGCACCAAATTGTCCGTTTCCTGCGGTTTCATTATGTGAATTAGCTGCTGTTTCTATCATTTTTTGCTCCTCAATCTCTTCTTGTATATATAAAGTATATAACATTAAAAAAATTGCCTTTTTTGAAAAGCGATTGTTAACATTTGTTTACAAATAGATATTTAAACAGAACTTATTCTTCAAACTCAATAACATCTTCATCGGAAATAATATTTTTACCGACAGCTTTTTCCAGTCCTGCTTTAGCAGAGTTATATTCATATAAAGCCTGATAATATGTCAATTGGGCTTGCTCATATAATATTTGAGAATCTTTTAACTCTGTAGGGCTGGCTTCGCCTACTCTATATCGGCCGTAGGAAAGCTCATAATTTTCCTTTGCCTGTTTAACCTGTAAAAGTGCAACCGGCATTTGATTTTTCTTTTCTTCGAGAGTTAAGAACGCATTTTGAATTTCTAAATAAATTTGATTTTGGGTATTTTGAGCATTAGCTAATTCTTTGTCATATAAATATCTAGCTTCTTTAATTTCATTTCTTATTAACATACCGTTAATTGTAGGGAAATTAAGATATCCGCCGAGGTTGTAACCATGGTTAGAAGTCCATTCCTTACCACCTATTTGCAATTGACCTTCAACAGATAAAGTCGGATAAAAAGATTTTTTAACCAATTTAACTGTTTGATTTGCCGTTTCAACTTTGATTTCAGCAAGTTTTAATTCAGGTCTTGCTTCCCGAGCAATATCCACAACACCATTAAAAGTTAAATTCAATGGTTGGTATTGCAGTTTGCCCATAACATTATACTTTTCTATAAATGGAACACCCATAACATTATTTAATCTTGCAATAGCCAAATTAACAGAATTATCAGCCTGAATAAGCTTTAGTTTTGCGTTACTCAAGTTTGCTTCAGCAATCGTAACATCGACTTTAGGATTCATACCTATTTCATAAAATGCTTTTGCCTGATCATAAAATAATTGAAATTTATCAACCGTATCTTGGGCGACTCTTCTATTTTCATAAGCGAACAAAAGTGCAAAATAGGCATCTTTTGTCTGATAAATAACATCATTAATAACAGAAACTAAAGTAGCTTTATAGCCTTCGTAATCCAAACGTCTGATAGTAGCTTGATTTTGAGTAACACCAAAGTCATAAAGCATTTGCTGTAAAGTAACTTGTCCTAATATATAATAATTAAATGTTAAATTTTGTCCTAATGCATCAGACAATTGAAGTTGTCTTATCCTGGTGTATCCGGTCTGCCAACCGATTTGCGGAAAATAATTTGACCAAACCTGTTTTATTCTAGCATCTGAAGCAAGTATATCTTGAAAAGCTGAACTAATTTGAGGATTATTACCTAATGCAATTTCAATACAGTTTTCCAAAGTTAAATCAACATTTTTTTCTACAGACCCTGATATAATATAATCTGAACTTTCACCAGGTTTGGGTAAAACTTCTTGAGAATGCGGGAATTCATTTGCAGAGATTTGATTACCAATATCTTCTGCAAATACAGGAGCTATAAGCATACATAAAAATATATTCAATAAAATAATTTTTCTAAGCATTACCTATCCTTTTTCCCAACTTTCTTAGCAATATTAACCTTCATTTCCTCGATCATTACATAAAACGCCGGCACTAAAAACGTACCAATAAACGCAACCGCTATCATTCCGCCGAATACAGTCATACCAACAGAATGTCTGCTGGCCGCACCCGCTCCTTTTGCAAATACCAACGGCAACAAGCCCAAAATAAATGCAATATTCGTCATCATAACAGCTCTAAATCTTAGTTTTGCAGCCTGCACTGCTGCTTCTCTTATTGGCATGCCGGCTTCGTGGGCATCTTTTGCAAATTCAATAATCAAAATTGCCTGTTTTGTACTTAAACCCAGCAACATTACCAAACCTATCTGAGCATATAAATCCAAAGAATAACCTGCAACATACTGGAAGAATAATGCACCAACTAAAGCGATTGGAGATACCAATAAAACCGCTATAGGCAACATCCAGCTTTCATATAATCCTACAAGGAATAAATATACGAAAACAATAGACATCGCCAAAATAGGGCCTATTTGACCTTGGGATTCTTGTTCCTGCAAAGAACTTCCTGACCAAGCATAACCCATATCTTTTGGTAAAACTTCATTTGATAGATCTTCCATCAATTTCATTGCCTGACCTGATGAAACACCTTCTCTAGCTGAACCATTTATCGTTATTGCAGGGTACATGTTAAATCTTGTACGGCTATATGGACCTACTATATTTTCAATTTTTAATACAGAAGAAATTGGAACCATTTGACCATAAGTATTCTTGATAAATATTTTATCTATATCACTTGGTCTTGCCCTAAAATCCGAATCAGCCTGCATATATACACGATAAACACGTCCGTATTTATTGAAGTCATTTATATAAGATTTACCGAAATAAGCAGACAACGCACTATAAATTTCAGAAATTTGTACACCTTGTGCCATAGCTTTGGCTACATCAACATTTAAAAGTAACTGAGGCATATTTGACGTAAAAGATGTATAAACCATAGTAAAATCAGGATGTGCATTTGCCTTAGACATTAATTTTACAGCTTCATCATAAAGCTCTTGAGCATCACGATTACCCTTATCCAAAAGCTGATATTCAAAGCCTCCAAACATACCTAAACCTGAAATAGCCGGAGGAGAGAAAGACGCTATCGTTGCTGAAGGATAATTTGAAAATTCATTTCTCATTATACTTAATATTCCTTCAGCAGATTCCGCTTTTGATTTACGCTGTGACCAAGGTTTTAATTGTGCAACGATCAATGCGGTATTTTCACCGTTAAAACCAACCATTGTAATCGTTGTTTTTACACCTTTAATTTGCAAAATTCGTTCTTCAACTTCTGTTGCAACCATATCTGTTCTTGAGGCTGATGAACCGTCCGGCAACTGAATTTGTGTAAATATTGCTCCTCTGTCTTCATCAGGTAAAAATCCTGTAGGTATCAATTTAAACATAAATAATACAAACAATGTAATACCTAATAAAACAATCAGCGTAAATTTTGCTGAATTTATGAAAACTTTAGCACCCTCTAAATATTTATCACGAATGCCGTTAAACCAATCATCAA
Source organism: Candidatus Gastranaerophilales bacterium (assembly GCA_944323365.1). Lineage (GTDB taxonomy): Bacteria > Cyanobacteriota > Vampirovibrionia > Gastranaerophilales > Gastranaerophilaceae > SIG32. Next base: position 7,386 of record CALUSG010000052.1, on the reverse strand, counting down.
ATTTCTGAATAAATACAAAATCAGCTTTTTCATCACCTGATTTCAAAATCATAGAACAAAGTGCAGGAGAAAGTGTTAAGGCAACCAATGTTGACAAACCAATTGACGTTGCTATACACAAAGCAAATTGTCTGAACATTTGACCGGTAATACCTGACATAAACGATACCGGTACAAATACAGCCATCAAAACTAAAGAAGTTGCAAGTACAGCACCAAAAACTTCTTTCATTGTAATTTCTGTTGCAGTTTTTTTATCTTTTCCTTCTTGAATATGACGCTGAGTATTTTCCAATACAACGATAGCATCGTCAACTACAAGACCTACCGCTAAAACTAATCCAAACAATATCAATAAGTTTATTGAAAAACCAAATAAACTCATAAAGATAAATACACCAATCAGCGAAACAGGTATTGCACAAAATGGAATAAACGCAGCACGTGCACTTCCTAAAAACATATATGTAACTAAACCTACAAGCAAAATCGCAAGTGCTATAGCATTTATAACTTCATGAATTGATTCACGAACAAACTCCGTTTCATCGTGCTGAACTTCATATTCTATACCTTGCGGGAAGCCTTTGCTGAGTTCTTTCATTTTTGCTTGAATTTTATTAGATAAGTCAATCGCATTAGCTTCAGGCAATTGAGTAATTGAAATAACTGCAGAATTTTTACCGCCTATACGAGAGAAGAACGAATAACTCTCAGCTCCTAATTCAACTCTTGCAATATCTTTTAGTTTTACCTGTGACCCGTCTGATTTTGATCTAATAACTATTTCCTCAAATTCTTTAGGATCTTCTAAACGACCGTGCGTTCTCATGGTAAGCTTAACCATCTGCTTATCTTTCATAGGTTCAACACCCAAATCACCTGCCGGAGTTTGAGTATTTTGAGCCTGCACAGCAGCTGCAACTTCGCTTGTTGAAACTCCTAAGCTTGCCATTTTGTTTGCATCAAGCCAAATCCTCATAGAATATTCAGATGAACCAAATACCTGAACTTTACCTACACCCTTGATACGTGCTAGTTCGTCTTTAATATAAATAGAGGCATAGTTTGCTATATAAAGATTATCATATGTACCTGTCGGAGAATTTACTGAAATCATCAAAATACCGGGGCCGCCAGTTGATTTTCTAACGGTCAAACCATAACGTCTTACTTCTTCAGGCAAACGAGGTGTTACCAACTGTAACTGGTTTTGAACGTTTACAACTGCCATATCAGGATCCGAACCTATTTCAAAATATAAAGTTAACTGATATGATCCGTTTTGAGAAGTTGATGACATATATATCATATCTTCTACACCGTTAAGCTGAGCTTCTACAGGGGCTGCTATAGTAGATTCAACTACGTCAGAGCTTGCACCTGCGTATGTTGCATTAACTATTACCTGCGGAGGCGTAATTGACGGATACTCTTCTAATGGTAATGTATTTAACATCAAAATACCGGCAAGCATAATTGCCAATGAAATTACTATTGCCAGTTTTGGTCGTTTTATAAATAAATTACCTGATTTATTTTCCATTTTCTACCTTTTCAGCTTGGTTAATTTTATCCATTTCTTCTTTTGTTACTATAGTTACAGGATGACCGGGAGTTACCTTCTGTAAGCCATCAACAACAATTCTATCTCCAGGCACCAAACCTTCAGTTACAACCCAATAATCACCTGTCTGCTCTCCCGTTTTTATATAAACCAATTGCGGAAGGTCTTTATCATCAAGCTTATATACATATTTACCCGCCTGATTTTCCAAAACCGCCGTTTGATGAACTACAGGGACTTTTACTTTATTGTTAGAAAACAATTTTACCGTTACAAATTCACCATGTAGTAACTGATTATTAGGGTTCTTAAATGTCGCCCTCAATGTTACCGTGCCTGTAGATTGATCGATTTTATTATCTTGAAAATCTTGTACACCGTCATATTCATATTTTGTACCGTTATTAAAATATAATTCAACTTTTCTGTTTTTATTATTCGACAAGTCAGCATTTGATAATAAATTGAAATCATTTGAATCCATAGGGAATGTTACATATATAGGATCTGTACTATTTATTGTAGTTAACGGCCCTGATGTCGGAGAAACATAGTTTCCTACCGTAACAGTAATTATACCGACTTTTCCGTTAACCGGAGATTTAACTCTTGTATAACTGTAATTTCTTTGTGTATCTTGGTAAGTTGCCTGTGCAGAGGCCAACTGGGCTTTCAATGCATCTCTTTGTGACAGCATTTGATCATATGAGGCCTTTGCTATATAATCCTTTTTCACCAATTCTTCAGATCTGGCTAATTGTTTTTCCGCATAAATAAGCTGTGCTCTTGTATTTTCGACATTAGCTTTTGCAACATTCATTGTGTTTTTAAACTCAGTTGGCTCTATAAGAAACAATACCTGTCCCTGTTTTACGTAGTCACCTTCTTTAAAATAACTTTTTTGTAAATATCCTGCAATACGTGCCAGCACATTTACTTGATATTTTGACGCTACACGTCCCGGTGCCTCAAATTTTCTAATAATCTCTTTTTCACCGATTTGATCAACCAAAACACTGGGTGCCGGTTTATTTTTTAATGCTCTGTTAGATAAAAACTGACCAATTACTCCGCTAAAATATCTCAATAATATAGCTGCAATTATAACTGTCAGTACAATTATAATATTTTTTTTCATATCTCTCCCCTGGGAATTAATGTTGTTTTTACAACAATAATTTTAACATAAAAAATTATATTTTGGCAAGAAAAAAAAATTATGGCTTATAATATATTGGATTTAATGTATAAAAGCATATCTTCCAATGCTTTGGCTCTATGAGAAATTTTATTTTTTTCTACTTCTGTTATATCAGCCATTGTCTTATCATAACCATCCACAATAAAGACAGGATCAAACCCGAATCCATTAGTTCCTGACTGAGTTAATGCAATTTTGCCAAAACATTCACCTTTTGATATATGTAATACTTTTCCATCTTTATCCAAGAGTGTCATCACGCATATAAATTTAGCATTTCTATTTGAATACGGACTTAATTCTTTAAGAATTTTATCTATTTTTTCCTGCTGGGTTCCAGCATAACGAGCGGAATAAAGCCCAGGAGCCCCGTTCAAAGCCTCAACACATAACCCTGAGTCATCCGCCAATGATATCATTTGAGAAACTCTATTTGCCTCTTTGGCCTTTTTATAAGAATTTTCTTCAAAAGTTAACCCGTCTTCTATAGGATTAAACCCCTCTTCCGGCAACACAAAGTCAATTCCGCTTCCATTTGCTATTTCATTAATCTCTTTTAATTTATTAATATTTCCTGTTGCAAAAACTATTTTCATTATTTCCCGTACCGTCTTTGTCTATGTCCAAATTCTATAATAGCATCAAAAAGTGATTCCTCATTAAACTCAGGCCAAAACTGCTTTGTTACCAAAAATTCCGAATAAGCAATTTGCCAAAGCAAATAATTTGATACTCTCATTTCGCCGCCTGTTCTGATTAACAAATCAGGGTCAGGAATATTTTTAGTATAAAGCTCCCGTGATATAACATCTTCGTTTATTTCTTCCACTTTAATGCCATTTTTTATAATATTTTTTACAGCGTTTACTATTTCATCACGTGATCCATAATTAAAAGCTATCTGTAATCTTACTCCGGTATTATTTTTAGTATAATTCATAGCATCATACAAAATATTTTGTAAATTAGCACTTAATTTAGTTAAATCTCCAATAAAATTAATTACTACACCGTTTTCATGAAGTTCTTTTAACTCATTTTTAATAGTATTAGCCAACAAATCCATCAAAAAAGCAACTTCTTCAGGTTTTCTATTCCAATTTTCAGTAGAAAAAGCGTAAACTGTCAAATATTTTACGCCGAATTTATGACATGCTTTAAGTGTATTTTTCAGAGCCTCAACACCTTTTTTATGGCCCATCGCTGATGGAAGATTATGTTCTTTAGCCCAGCGGCGGTTTCCGTCCATAATAATCGCTATATGCTGCAAACCTGTATTTTTAACTATATCTTCGGCTGTTATTTTTTTAGTTTCAGTTATCATAATTCCTCACCTAAAAATTATAACACAAAAAAGCTCCCCATAAAGGGAGCTTTTATATATGAATTTTTATCTATTTAACGTTTTCTGCACCATATTTTTCAGCAAAAGCTTTTTTCCAGTTAGAAGTATTGCGTGATACATTCTTTGATTGTGCATCAAAATCTTTTGCAATAGCAGCCAGTGCTTCTGTTTTTGCTTTTTTAGTTTCGGGTCTTAATACATTATTTTTATTTGAACCTAAATCAAATATTGTACCGATTTTAGATTTTTTATTTCTTTTGAAAAAATTTTTTATACCTCTAACACCTTGTTTTACTTTATCTGACAAATTACTGCCCGTTTTTTGGGCGACATCAGAGGCTTTACCGAATATATTACCAAAAAATTTCTTTACGGCACTAAACGCCTTTTTGAGTCCTTTTAAAACACTTGAAAAAACTTTACCGATTTTAACTTTACCAAAAAGTCCTTTAACAGGTTGTTTAGTATTTTTTATTTTGTCTGAAAGCTTAGACGTTTTAATACCGTCAGCAACTTTACCTGCAGTTTTAGCAATATTTTTACGGAATACAACTCCTGCTGCGATAGCACCTAAAACACCCACACCCATTGCTACTTTTCCTAATACTGAGTAATCATGTTTTACTATACCATCATTTGCTTTAGCCAATTTTTTCAAATTAGACTTATTAACAACCGCAAACGAACCATTATTAGATTGAACATAGTATTTATTTCTGCCGACTTTTTGTACTTCATAATTTGGTATAGAAACCGTTAGTGACATATTTTTACCCTTTCATTTTACACTACTCACATTAATATTAAGACGCATAAAAATTTTTTTTGTTATGCAGAAAACAAATTTGTTACATATTTTAATAATAAGGGGCGAAAACGCCCCTTTAACTCCAACTTCTTATTACGAACAGCCTGAATAACCACATTTCAAACAAATAAAACATCCTTCGGCCATTTGAATTTCATTACCGCATTCAGGGCATTTTACTGTTTTAATTTCTCCTGTTGGTTCTTCAGAAATTGCTTCAACAACTTCTTCAACTTTTTCTTCTGATTTCTTTTTATCATCTAAATTCATTGGTTGAAACTGTCTTGAATTATTTCTGTACACCGTAATACCTTTAAGATTATTTTTATAAGCTAAAATATAAGCTTCTTCGATATCTTTTCTTGTTGCATGTTCTTCAAAGTTAACTGTTTTAGACACAGCGTTATCAGTATGCAACTGGAAGGCAGCCTGCATTTTAACATGCCAGTATGGAGAAACGTCATGAGCTGTTGCAAAAATATGTTTTATCTCGTCTGATATGCCTTCAACATGTGCAATAGAGCCATCTTTTGCAATTTTATTCATCAATTCTTCCGAATAAAGCCCGTGAGATACCATATAATCTTTAAATATAGGATTAACTTCAAGCATTTGAGTACCGTCCATAATTAATCTTGAGAATACAAGACCAAATAAAGGTTCGACACCGCCTGATGCACCTGCTATCATTGAGATTGTACCTGTTGGAGCAATACAAGTAGTTGTAGCGTTTCTTATACCGTATTGTTTAATCTGTTCATCGAGTTTTTTCCATTGTTCATCGGAAATCTTGCCGGCAGATTTACCTTTATACTTGTTATACAAATAGTAATCGCTATCGTATACACTGCCTTTGAAATTATTAAATCTGCCGCGTTCTTTTGAAAGTTCAATAGATTCACATTTAGACTCATAATCAATAAATTCCATAACTTGACCGGCGAGTTTAGTACCTTCTTCAGAGGCATATGATATACCCATTTTCATAAGCATATCAGCCCAACCCATAACTCCGAGTCCGATTTTTCTGTTATTTTGAACCATTTCAGAAATTTGCGGCAACGGATAATTATTTACCGCAATTACGTTATCCAAAAATCTAATAGCTGTTCTTGTTGTTTTAGCTAATAAATCCCAATCGACTTCAACACCATTTGAGGTTTCTTTAATCATTTTACCAAGATTAATTGAGCCTAAGTTACAAGCTTCATATGCTAATAGAGGCACTTCACCGCAAGGATTTGTAGATTCAATTTGGCCTATTAAAGGAGTTGGGTTATCGGCATTCATCTTATCAATAAAGATAATTCCCGGTTCACCGTTACGCCATGCACCGTCTACAATCATATCAAATACTTTTTTAGCACTTAATTTTCCAGTTACTTGATTATTTTGAGGGTTAATTAATTCGTAGTCAGTACCGTTAATATATGCATCCATGAATTTATCAGTTATTGCAACAGAAATATTAAAATTATTTAATTTATTATTATCAGATTTGCATTCAATAAAATCTAAAATATCTGGGTGATCTACTCTTAGAATTCCCATATTAGCACCACGGCGAGTACCGCCTTGTTTAACCGCTTCGGTTGCGGCATTAAATACTTCCATAAAAGATACCGGACCTGATGAAACACCCATTGTAGATTTTACAACACTATTTTTAGGTCTTAATCTTGAGAATGAAAAGCCTGTACCGCCGCCTGATTTGTGGATTAAAGCCGTATTTTTAACAGTTTCAAAAATACCTTCCAAAGAATCTTCAACCGGCAAAACAAAACAAGCAGCCAATTGGCCTAACTCTCTTCCTGCATTCATTAATGTCGGAGAATTCGGCATAAAATACAGATTTGTAATAGCATCGTAAAATCTTTCGGTAAGTTTATCAACTTCAGACTGAGATGCTCCAAATTTAAAATCGCCTGCTGCTATTGAACTTGCGACACGTCTAAACATATCTGCAGGTTTTTCAATACATTTTCCATCTTTATCTCTCTTCAAATATCTTTTTTCAAGAACTTTAATAGCATTTTCTGATAAACATACATCTTTCATGCATGTAGAAACGTTTTCTGACACATTAACCTCCGTTAGTCTTAATTAAATATCCCTAACATGCCAAAGGCATGATTGTTCTATAATTTTACATCAGTTTTAATTAGTTCGCAACAACATGCCAAAAATGTAACACAGCGTAATGTTAATTATAAGCAACAATATAGTTATAATTCAATAATTAAGAGAAAGCTTTAAAAGATCTTTCAACATTTTTTTCGATTACACTTTTAATAGAGTCATATTCTGTTTGAAGTGCAGAGTGTTCTGTATCAAGTTTTTTAAGATCATTGTCATATTTTTTATCTTTAGCTTCTATTTCATTTAATTTTTTCGTATATTCAGCTTCAGCTTTAGCTATTGCAACTTCTTCTTCAACTTCAACAATGTCAGGACAAGAGCTATAT